>JAEURZ010000018.1 GCA_016788905.1 Elusimicrobiota bacterium | reverse complement strand
AGACGGGTGTTCGATTTGCGATCCGGGAAGGCGGTCACACCGTCGGAGCCGGAGTCGTAACCGAAATTTTGGCTTAAAGGTATGGGAGATCCGATCGTGAATGCTGATCTTTACGCAGGGGAAAGTCTCGTGACGTTGCATATGCGGGACTCTCGGGCCGGTGCGGATTTTCAATGCGCCTTTTCGGTGAACTGATATGAACACAACAGCCCCATTGGCGCAGCAAAAAATTAGGATTCGGTTGCGGGCGTACGATCATCGCATGTTGGATGATTCTTTGACAAAAATAGTGGAAGCCGCTCATCGAACGGGAGCCACGGTGGCGGGGCCGGTTTTGCTTCCCACTCACATCAAAAAATATACGGTAAACAGGTCTGTTCATACGGATAAAAAATCCCGTGAACAATTTGAGATGCGGATTCACAAGCGCTTGATTGATATTTTAGAACCGACGGCAAAGACGGTGGAAGAAATGATGAAACTGGACCTTCCCGCCGGTGTGGATGTGGAGATTAAGCTGTAAAATTTGTCATTAAAAATTAGGAAAACAACAATGTCTGAACCAACGAAAGAAAATACACCAATCGTCGAGACAGTAGGACCAGAGAGTAAAACGGTCCCAACCCTCAAGGCGATTCTGGCCAAAAAGATTGGGATGACCCGAGTGTTCGATGAGAAAGGGGAGGTTGTTCCAGTGACAGTTCTAGAGGCGGGCCCCTGTCCTGTGCTCCAAATTAAAACAACTGTTGCCCATGGATACGAGGCCATCCAAGTCGGATTTGGTGGGACCAAAGGAAAAAACCTGTCTAAACCTGAAGTGGGGCATTTCGCCATGGCTAAAGTTTCTCCTCGCCAGTGGGTGGAAGAATTTCGTGTTTCGGTAACCACGGGATTTGAGAAGGGCATGGAAATTCGTGCGGACCAGTTTAAATCGGGAGATGTGGTGGATGTTCGGGGGACCAATAAAGGAAAAGGATTTGCGGGAGCCGTAAAGCGCCATCGATTTAAAGGTGGGCCTCAGACTCACGGTCAGTCCGATCGTTGGCGGGCTCCTGGCTCCAGCGGGCGGGAAAGGGTGTGGCCTGGGAAGCGCGGGCCTGGACACATGGGTGCTGTTCCGAGCACGGTGCAGCGATTGATTGTTGTCCGCGTTGATGCCGAACAAAATTTAATTCTGATTAAAGGGTCAGTTCCAGGTCCTATGGGATCTTGCGTCCGAGTGTATAAGACCACGCGGCCTAAGCGAGCGAGCAAATCATCCGGTCGCGCCGCGACCGCCAAAAAAGTGACCAAGGCGCCGGCAAAAGCCGCCCCTGGGAAAAAGTAAGGGGAAATCATGCTGACTCTCGACGTTTTGAACATGAAAGGAGAAAAAGTGGACACGGTCACTTTAGCCGCCGATGTCTTTGAGGTTAAAGCGACCCCCTCGTTGGTCCATGAAGTGGTTACGGCCTATTTGGCCAACGAGCGGAGAGGGACTCATTCCACAAAAACACGGGGTGAAGTGTCCGGGGGTGGGGCTAAACCATGGAAACAGAAGCACACGGGAAACGCGCGGGCTGGATCAAGCCGATCTCCCTTGTGGCGTCATGGAGGAATAGCTTTTGGACCTAAGCCGCGGTCTTACAATCAAGCCATCCCTCCAGCCAAAAGGAGATTGGCTTTGAAAGCGGTTCTCTCCTCATTTCTTCGGGACGGAAAATTCAGGGTCATTGATGATTTAGTTCTTTCAGAGCCAAAGACAAAGAAAGGGATGGCCGTTGTTAAATCTTTAAATCTTGCGCCTAAATCTCTTTTGGTTGTCGCCTCTGTGTCCGAGGTGACGGAACGGGCACTCCGTAACATTCCGACCGTTCGATACCGATTGGCCCGGGATTTGAACAGTTATCAGGCTTTACTTGCCGACGAACTTGTGGTGACCCGTGCCGCGTTGGCGGAGTTGTCCAAGCGATTAGGCGATCCCAGCGCGGTGGAGGTTTCAAAATGAGTCTCTCTTTTGCGCATATCCTTCGTCGTCCCCTGGTGACCGAGCGATCCACGCAGTTGAAAACACAAAATAAATTTGTGTTCGAAGTGGCTGTGGACGCGACAAAGGGACAGATTCGCGAAGTTGTTGAGTCGGCTTTTAAGGTGGATGTGGTGAATGTGAACACCATGCGTGTTCCTGGAAAGTTGCGTCGCCGTGGTCAGCGGATGGGATATCAATCAGAGTGGAAAAAGGCCATCGTGACATTAAAACAAGGCCAGGACATCAAATACGCGGAGCCGCAGGGGTAAGATTATGCCGATGAAAACATTTAAAGCTTATACACCGTCGCGGCGGTTTATTACCGTAGAGGATTTCAGTGAAATTACGAAAACAACGCCTGAGAAATCCCTTCTTGAACCGCTAAAAAAAACCGGTGGACGGAACAACACCGGGTCCATTATGGTTCGCTTCCGAGGCGGTGGGCATAAAAGGATGTATCGAATCATCGACTTTAAACGGGAAAAATTTGGTGTTCCTGCAAAAGTGGCGACGATTGAATACGACCCAAATCGGACGTCGCGGATTGCTTTATTGTTTTACAAAGACGGCGAAAAACGCTATATTATACAACCCGTCGGTCTTAAAGTTGGGGATTCACTGAGTTCGGGGCCCACGGCTGAAATTAAAGTTGGTAACGCTCTCCCGATGACCAACATTCCTCTCGGAACAGTTGTCCATGCTGTGGAGCTCATTCCAGGGAAAGGGGCCCAAATGGCTCGCTCCGCTGGGACATCTGTTCGAATTATGGCAAAAGAAAACGGATTCGCCACATTGAAAATGCCATCCGGAGAAATCCGAATGGTTCCAGACACATGCATGGCCACCATTGGTCAGGTGGGAAACACGGAACATGAGAATTTAACCATTGGAAACGCGGGTCGTTATCGTCACCGCGGATTTAGGCCGCACGTTCGTGGCACGGCCATGAACGCGGTGGACCATCCGCACGGAGGTGGCCGAGGGAAAAGTAAAGGAAATAACCAGCCTCGTTCCCCTTGGAATCAACCGGCCAAAGGCTATAAAACACGATCACCCAAACAGCATCAGTGGATGATTTTAAGGCGTCGAACCAACGCCGCGGAAGCGTCGTAAGGAGAGTTTATGTCACGTTCAAAGAAAAAAGGGCCATATATTGACGCTAATTTGGTCGAAAAAGTAGAGGCCATGCGAAAATCGGGGGATAAAAAACCGATCAAGACGTGGGCACGCGCCAGCATGATTGCCCCGAATTTTGTGGGGGTAACGTTTGCTGTTCATAACGGAAAAAAGCACACGCCGGTTTTTGTAACGGAACAGATGGTCGGGCATAAATTGGGTGAATTTTCACCCACCCGCTACTTCCGGGGACACGGGGAGGCGCACACGAAAGAAGCCTCCTCCAAAACGTAGAGGATCCTATGGAATCAATATCGCACGCACGTTTTGCTCGTTTTTCATATCGCAAGGTCGGCCAGGTCTTAAACTTGATCAAGGGGAAATCGGTTATCGACGCCATGGGTCTTCTTCCATGGGTTCCCCGCGCTTGCCGCGTGTTGGTGGGAAAAACATTAAAAAGCGCTGTTTCCAACGCGGGAAAAAATGCGGATGTGACACGCCTGAAAGTTTCTCAGGCGTGGGCCAATCATGGGCCTGCGTTAAAGAGAGTCATGCCGAAGGCCATGGGATCGCGCGCCATGTTTAAACGCAAAACCTGCCATCTGACAATTGTTGTCAGCGACAACTAAGGAAAAGGGAGAAAATTTTCGATGGGCAACAAAACACATCCCAAAGGTATTCGCCTCGGCTATATCCGGGAGTGGGACTCCAAGTGGCTTAATCTTAAGGAGATGCCCGCTCTCATTGAGGAAGATTTTAAGATTCGGAAGTTTCTGAAAGACCGTTTGAAACTTGCAGCGGTTTCTAAAATTGGAATTGAGCGCACGGGAAAGTATCTTCGTGTCAACATCTACACCGCCCGGCCCGGCCTGGTGATCGGTAAAAAAGGCGCCGACATCGAAGGTCTTCGCAATGTGGTCGAAGAGATGACGGGGTTAAAAACGGCGGTCCAGATCATTGAGATTAAACGGCCCGAGATTGACGCTCAGTTGGTCGCGGAAGGTGTGGCCATGCAGTTGGAAAAACAGATTGGATTTCGTCGTGCCATGAAACGATCCATGGAACGCGCTATGCAGGGGGGCGCTCTGGGAATAAAGGTCATGGTGGCCGGGCGATTGGGAGGGGCAGAAATCGCTCGAACCGAGTGGATGAAAGAGGGGCGGGTTCCTCTTCAAACATTTCGTGCGGACATCGATTACGGCACGACAGAAGCCCGAATTAAAATGGGGACGATTGGGGTGAAAGCCTGGATTTTCCGTAAAGAACTATTTCAAAAGACGGACGCCGATCTGATGGCGGAAGTTCGCGTGATTGAGGAAAAAGAAAAAGAAGAATTGGCAAAAAAGGCGGAAGCGGGTTTATTGTCTGTGGACCCGGTCGTCCCCGCGGAACCGGAACGGGAAGCGGAAGCGATCGAGGAAGAAGTGATGAGCAAGATCCAAGCGGAAGAAGACGAAGCCAAGAAACGTGAAGGGAATGTGAACTAGCCATGTTGATGCCCTCACGTGTTAAATTTAGAAAGTCTCATCGCGGTCGGCTAAAAGGAAGAACGAAAGCCGGTGGATTCGTGTCTTTTGGGGAATTTGGGCTTCAGGCGTTAGAGGCCCATTGGATCACCGCGCGACAGATCGAAGCGACTCGGATCACGCTTTCCCGATCGCTGAAAAAAGGCGGGAAAGTATGGATTCGCATTTTCCCAGACAAGCCTGTTTCAAAGAAACCGGCTGAAACGCGAATGGGAAAAGGGAAAGGGAATCCCGAATTTTGGGTGGCGGTGGTGAAGCCGGGCAGGATTCTTTTTGAAATTGAAGGCGTGACCGAAGCGCAGGCGAAGGAAGCCATGCGGGTCGCGGGGCACAAGTTGCCGATCGCCACTCGTCTTGTGGCGCGGGACCATTTCTAGGACGGTTGCCATGGCTAAGAAAAATGAAGAAGTCAAGTTTTCTGAACTAACCAAAGAGGAGCTTCACTTGAAGCTTCAAGAAAACCAAGATAAACTTTTTAAGCTCAAATTCCAGAACACGACCGCTCCGCTCAAAAATCCGCGGGAAATTCGGACGACACGGCGAGTGATCGCTCGGGCGCTCACGTTCTTACGACAAAAGGGAGTCTCCGCGTGACCGTGACAAAGCTGGTACGGGAAGAACGGAAGGTGGTGGAGGGAATTGTTCTCTCTGACAAAATGGATAAGACCCGCGTGGTTTCCGTGGAGCGTAGGTTGCGCCACAGCAGTTACGCGAAGGTCTTGACGCGTTCAACGAAAATTTACGCCCATGATGAAAAAAACGAAAGTAAAGTGGGAGATCGGATTCAGGTGATGGAAGCTCGGCCTCTTTCCAAATTGAAACGTTGGCGGTTGGTCCGTGTCGTTTCTCAAGCTCTTGTGGGAGAAACTTTGGATCAAGCCCTGGGAGGCAAGTCGTGATACAGGAGCGAAGTATTTTGCGTGTGGCCGATAATTCGGGAGCTCGTTTGGTGCGGGTGTTTCGGATGCACGGTGGGTCCCGACGACGTTACGCCTATTTGGGAGATTTGGTGACCGCTTCTGTTCAAACAGCGTTGCCAGACTCCAGTGTGAAGAAAGGGGACGTGGTCAAATGTGTTGTGGTTCGAACGCGTAAAGAGCGCTGCCGTCCCGATGGAAGTTATGTTCGATTTGATGATAACGCGGCTGTTCTCATTACTGATGAGGGTGAACCAAAAGGGACCCGTATTTTTGGGCCGATCGCCCGCGAATTGCGTGATCGGAATTATCTTAAAATTATTTCACTCGCCCCGGAGGTGGTTTAAACCATGTCCATCTCTCCTATTCGAAAAAAAGATAAGGTTCGGGTTCTTTCTGGTAAAGACAGAGGGAAGCAAGGTGAAGTCATAGAAATTGATAAGAGCAAAGGACGTGTTCTTGTGGCCAAGATTAATATGGTTAAAAAGCACGCGAAAGGAACAGGACAAAAACCAGGCGGAATCCAAGAAAAAGAAGCCTATTTGCCCATTGGAAAGGTGATGCTGGTTTGTCCCAAGTGTTCCAAAGCGACACGATTTAAGAGCGGGGCCATTTCCGATGGAACCAAAGCGCGCCTCTGCCGTCAATGCGGCGAAATGATTGGATGATTTGACCTCTGTGAGGGAGATAAACCGATTGAGGTCTCTCCCCTCGGCTGGGTCCCAAGTGAGGGTGTTCGATGTCAAATGAAAAAACGAAAGAAAATGAACCGCGAATGAAAGTCCTTTATCGGACGGCGGTTGTTCCTGAAATGATGAAACGCCAGAGTTGGGGCAACGCTCTTCAAGTGCCACGAATTAAAAAAGTGGTGGTAAACATTGGTTTGTCCGAAGCTCGAGAAAACGCAAAAGTGGTGGATTTGGCCGCACAGGAAATCGCTGCGTTTACGGGCCAAAAGGCCCAAGTTCGACGTTCAAAAAAAGCCATATCTAATTTTAAACTTCGGGAAGGGATGCCCATTGGGGTGCGCGTGACTCTCCGGTCGCGTCGGATGTGGGAATTCATGGACCGTCTGGTGAGTATTGCGATTCCGCGTATTCGAGACTTTCGTGGGCTCGATCCCCATCGAGGGTTTGATGGTCAAGGAAATTACAATTTGGGATTGACAGAACAATATGTTTTTCCTGAAATCGATTTGGATAAATCCGACAAGCCGCGGGGAATGAACGTGACGGTCGTAACAACCGCTGGCAAAGACGATGCAGGGTTGGAGTTATTGGCCCTGCTTGGAATGCCCTTCAAGCGCGACAAGAAGTCAGCGCTCAACTAAGGAGTTTACTCGACTATGGCTACTCAAGCGTGGATCGCGAAAATGCGAAAGCCCCTGAAATACGCAGGGCGATATCGAAACCGGTGTCGGTTGTGCGGTCGACCGCGGGCGTTTTACCGAGATTTTGGGTTGTGCCGAATCTGTTTCCGCAATTTGGCCCTAAGGGGAGAAATTCCCGGCGTCACAAAGTCCAGTTGGTGAGGTTCGAAAATGGTAACAAGGGGAAATTATGAGTCATGATCCGATCAGCGACATGTTCGCTATGATCAATAACGCCAACCACAAATTCATGGAACGGGTGGATTTGCCGGCGTCAAGTGCTAAAAAAGACATAGCCCATGTTCTTAAGGAAGAGGGGTACATCGCGGATTATAAAGTTTTGCCCGACAGGAAACAAGGCGTTTTGCGGCTGTTTATGAAATATCAACCCAATAAAGTCCGTGTCATCCAAGGAGTAAAAAGGGTTTCTCGGCCAGGGTTGCGGGCCTATCGTGGTTATGAAGATCTGGCGAAAGTTCGAGGTGGTTTGGGGATGTCGATTGTATCCACATCGAAGGGACTGATGACGGACCGGCAATCTCGTAAACGAAAACTGGGTGGCGAAGTGATCGCCATCGTCTGGTAAAGGAAGAAAACATATCTCATGAGCCGCTTAGGAAAAAATCCGATTCCTCTCTCCGAAAAAGTTAAAGTGTCGATTCAGGGGGGCCTGGTTAGTGTGACGGGGCCCTTGGGCCAGTTAAGTCGAACCCTTCCGGAGGGCCTCACCGCTCGGTCGGAAAAGGGAGCTTTGGTATTGGACCGTCGAGATGACAGCACACGTCAGCGTTCTCTGCATGGGACGTTCCGAAAGCTTCTTTTGAACATGGTTGAAGGATGCGAAAAAGGATTTTCAAAAGAACTAAAAATTGGAGGGGTGGGGTTCCGGGCGCAGTTAACCGGGAGCAACTTGCAGATGACCCTTGGTTTTTCTCACCCCATTGATTATGTTGTTCCGGCGGGAATTAAAGTGACGGTTGACGCAAAGCAAACGGGATTGGCGGTTCAAGGAATTGATAAAGAACGAGTGGGTCAGGTGGCCGCGGAAATTCGCCGCTTTCGAAGGCCTGGCGTCTACTGGGCGAACAACGAACCGGTTGGTATTCGATACACGACAGAACACGTTCGGCGCAAGGCAGGAAAAGCGGCGGCCGGATCCGCGGGTACAGGAGGGAAGAAATGAGTGTGAAGAGTCCTCTAGAGCGTTTGGCGTTTCGTCGTCTGCGCGTTCGGCGCAAAATTCATGGAACGGCGGTGAAGCCGCGCTTATCGGTTTATCGTGCGCAAAAACATATGTATGCACAATTGGTGGATGATTCGGCCGGACGGACCTTGGCCGCAGCCTCCAGCTTGTTGTCGGACTTAAAAAAATCTCTCAAAACAGGTGCGAATATTGAAGCGGCTCGAAAGGTGGGCGAAACGATCGCGGAAAAAGCCAAGGGTCTGAATATTTCCGGTGTGGTATTTGATCGTGGCGGTCGCGCCTATCATGGTCGTATCAAAGCCGTCGCCGACGGAGCCCGCTCGGCGGGTCTCCACTTCTAACGCAGGAGTTCATGTGCCAAGAATTGATGCCAACAGTTTAACGCTTAAAGAAACCGTCGTGACCATTAACCGTGTGGCCAAAGTCGTCAAAGGTGGAAAACGGTTTTCATTCAGTGCGCTTGTGGTGATTGGCGATGGGGCCGGTCATGTGGGCGCCGCTATTGGGAAAGCCAAAGAGGTTCAGGCGGCGATCCAGAAGGCGGTTTCTCACGCGAAAAAGACCATTGTTAAAATTCCCTTAAAGAATGGAACGATTCCACACGAAGTGAAAGGGATCTTTGGAGCGGGGACTGTTTTGCTTAAACCAGCCGTTTCGGGAACTGGCGTTATCGCGGGCGGAAGCGTTCGTGCGGTGGTTGAAGCGGTGGGCATTCGTGATATTTTAAGTAAATCTCTTCGGAGCACCAATCCTTTTAATGTGGTCTACGCCACGTTGGCGGGGCTGAAGGATTTAGAAACTCGCGAAGATTCTTTCCGTCGACGCGGGAAAGAATTGCCGGTGGCGAATGCCGCGCCGGTGGTTCCTTCCGCGGCCGTATAATTATTTTTTAAAGGGACATGATCATGATTCGCTTGAACACATTGAAACCCGCGCCCGGTTCCCGTCACCGGCGTAAAATTGTTGGACGAGGGGAAGGCTCTGGTCACGGGGGAAAAGGATCCACACGTGGATTTAAAGGCCAAACCGCTCGGTCGGGCGATTCTCACATGAAACAAGGTTTTGAAGGGGGCCAGATCCCTCTGATCCGTCGTGTGCCCAAACGTGGTTTTAAAAATACGGCTTTTCGAACGGTGTATTCATTGGTCAATATTGGCGACATCCAAGCGGTCATTGAAAAAGCGGGAGAGGTTACCCCAGAGACGTTGCGGAGGGCTGGCCTCATCAAAGGATCGCACCCCATTAAAGTTTTAGGAGATGGGGATGTGAATAAAGCTTTTATCGTGAAAGCGCATGCTTTTTCTTTATCGGCGAAAATGAAGTTGGAAAAGGCCGGTGGGCGAGGGGAAGTCCTTCCTGGGCCTAAGTTGTGGAAAAGAAAAAAATAAACTGATGACTGATTCTAAGCGCATCTCTCTGGGAAACCCACGGTAGACGCATGCAATCTTTTGCGGACATTTTTAAAATTCCCGAACTACGGAAACGGATTTTTTTTACTCTGGGGATATTGATTGTCTACCGAATTGGGGTTGCTATTCCCATCCCAGGGATTAACGGCGAGGCCATTCAGCAGATCTTTAAAGCGAATTCCAATAGTTTTTTAGGGTTCTTAGACATGTTTTCCGGCGGAGCCATGAGCCGAATGTCTATTTTTGCCATGGGGGTGATGCCCTACATTAACTCGTCCATCATAATGAGTTTGCTTCAAGGCGCCCATGTCATTCCCTATTTGGATCGATTGGCCAAAGAGGGAGAAAGCGGGCGTCGTCGTTTGAATCAGATCACACGCTATTTCACTTTGTTTCTCGCTGTTATTCAATCGTTCGGATTAACAACGCTTATTACCAAAATTCGCCTGGGTGGCGATTTGGCTGTGGTGCGAGAACCCGGCGCTCTTTTTGTTTTTACGACGGTCATCACGCTGACAGCGGGAACAATTTTCATCATGTGGCTTGGGGAACAAATTACGGAAATGGGCGTAGGAAACGGGATTTCATTGATGATTTTTACGGGAATTGTGGAGGGGCTGCCAAGGGCCATTAATCAAGTGCGGAGGATGGTTTTTGAACTTCAAGAAATGTCTCTTCTGACGGCTCTCGGACTATTGGGTCTTGTCATTGTGGTTGTGGGGTTGGTGGTTTGGGTTGCAACCGCTCAGCGGAAAATCCCTGTTCAATACGCACGGCGGATGGTGGGCCGAAAAATGTATGGGGGGGCCAGTACATTTCTTCCTCTTAAAGTTGACCAATCCGGTGTGATCGCTGTTATTTTTGCCGTGTCTCTTTTATCCGTTCCGGTGACCTTCGCCAGCTTCAACCCAGAGGGGGAGATATCGAAAAAGATTTTAGGGTTGTGGAACCAACGGGCGCTTTGGTATGAAGCTTTGTACGCTGGCTTGATTATATTTTTCTGCTATTTTTATAATTCTGTTCAATTCAATCCAACGGATTTAGCGGACAACTTAAAAAAATGGGGGGGCTTTATCCCAGGAATTCGGCCGGGCGAACCGACCGCCTCGTATATCAACAGCGTGTTGATGCGCATTACTCTGGGGGGCGCTCTCTTCGTGGCTTCTTTGGCTATTCTTCCGGACATTATGCATCGCGTGATGAACACTCCCTTTTACTTTGGTGGGACATCTATTTTGATTGTTGTGGGTGTGGCGTTAGACACGGTGGGTCAGTTGGAATCCCATCTCATTATGCGTCATTACGAAGGATTTTCAAAAACAGGTCGGGTCAAAGGACGTTGGTTTAACGTCGGTGCGGCTAGCTAACTTAAGGAGACACTTATGAATATTATTTTGCTGGGCGCACCGGGATCAGGCAAGGGAACTCAAGCGGAACCGCTTTCGATTCGCTACAAGACCCCTCATATTTCGACTGGCGACATTTTTAGAGAAGAAATCGAAAATTTGACCCCCTTAGGTCTTAAAGTGCAAGAATATGTCAATTCCGGTCGCTTGGTTCCTGATGAGTTGGTTTTGGAAGTCATGACGTCACGGTTGGGGCAACCTGAATTTGAAAAAGGCTTCCTTTTGGATGGGTTTCCGCGGACGGTGAGCCAAGCGGAATCCCTGGACGGATACTTGACAAATGTAAAACGCCCTCTTCATAAAGTGATTTACTTAAGCCTGAAAGAATCAGAAGTGATCCGGCGTTTGTCCAGTCGCCGTCAATGTTCAAAATGCACGAAAGTCTACAACGTTTTGACAAAACCTCCCCGGGTTCCGGACCTCTGTGACGTGGATAGTGGCGCTCTTTTCCAGCGAGATGATGATCGACCCGAGACCATCGAAAAGCGACTTCGCGTGTTTAATGATTTGACCGAGCCGTTGATTTCCTACTATCATGGGCTTGATCTTTTGGAAACGATTGCGGCGGATCGACCTATGGCGGAAGTCACCAAGGCCATTTCGACAATTTTAGACGCTCTCCCGCGGGGTTAATGGCGTCAACAACGCGTCAGATCGAGCTCAAATCGGCAGCAGACCTTGAGCGGATGCGTCGCGCGGGACGGCTGGCCGCTCAAGCGTTGGCGGAGGTTGGGCGGAGGGTGGGGCCGGGTGTTTCAACGAAAGATCTGGACCGCCTGGCCGAGAAATGTATTCGAGCGGGCGGGGGTATTCCCACTTTTTTGGGATACCGTGGCTACACGGCGACCCTCTGCACATCGATCAACGAAGAGGTGGTTCACGGAATTCCGAGTAGCAAAAGAATTTTGCGCGAAGGGGATATCGTCGGTGTCGATGTGGGGGCCACCTTGGGCGGTTTTGTGGGGGACACGGCGGCCACCTTTGCGGTGGGACGAATCAGCAAAGAAGCAGAGGATCTTCTCCGTGTGACCCGCGAATCGCTGCAAAAAGGGATCGCGGCCATGTGCGTGGGACAACGGCTTGGGGATGTTTCGAGCGCGATCCAGCGTGTGGCGGAGGCCGGCGGCTACTCGGTTGTCCGAGATTTTGTGGGACATGGGATTGGGCGAAATATGCACGAGGAACCTTCTGTTCCAAATTACGGGACAGCGGGAACGGGCATTCGCTTGGAAGCAGGATTGGTGATTGCACTGGAACCTATGGTGAACGTTGGGACCTGGCGAGTGAACGTATTAAAGGACGGGTGGACTGTGGTGACGGAAGACAATCGGCTTTCCGCTCATTTTGAACACACGGTGGCTCTCACGGAATCCGGGCCGGAAATTTTGACACAAGTTCTCCATGAGGAATCCGAAAGGAACGAATGACCAAAGAAGATAAAATTGAAATGGAAGGGCGTGTGCTGGAGTCTCTTCCCAACGCGATGTTTCGCTTGGAAATAGAGGGAGGGCACAAGGTTTTGGCGCACATTTCAGGAAAAATGCGCATGCATTACATCAAGATATTACCGGGTGACAAAGTGAAGGTGGAATTGTCTCCTTACGATATGACCCGGGGTCGCATTACGTATCGGGAGAAATGAGCGGAATAACGAAGAGAGGAAATCATGAAAGTTCGCGCGTCTGTCAAACCCATTTGCAGCAAGTGTCGAGTCCAAAAACGGCACGGGAAGATCTATGTTCTCTGTACAAATCCCCGGCATAAACAACGCCAGGGCTGATACGATTAATCCACTAAGGAGTCACTATGGCTCGCGTCTCGGGGATTGACCTCCCCAAACATAAGCGCGTTGACGTCGGTTTACGTTATCTCTTCGGAATTGGACCTGCCCGGTCCGCGAAAATTCTTGAAGCCACGGGCGTTCAACCGGCCACACGGGTAAAAGACCTCACCGAGGCCGAAGTCTCCAGAATTAATACGGAGATTGGGAAAAGTTTCAAAGTAGAAGGAGATCTCCGTCGGGAAGTTGCCGGAAATCTTCGCCGTCTCATTGAAATTGGAAGTTACAGAGGGTCTCGGCACCGGCGAAGTCTTCCAGCGAGAGGACAGCGAACGAAATCCAATGGACGCACCCGGCGTGGCCGTCGGCGTACCGTGGGATCGGCGAAGCCGGGGACAACCGGAGCTCCCGCCGCTAAAGTGTAAAGCGTCGTTGTGTTTAACGGGGTCCTGGAGTGTGGGCTCCATTCAGTGCGGCATTTTTTCTGAAATTTCTAGGAGAAACTCATGGCTGAGCAAGCGGATAAAAAAAAGGATTCGGCGCGACAGGTGCCCGAGGGGAAGGGAAGTCCCACCCCGAAGCCCTCCACCCGACCCACTGGGGCCGCGGTCCCGAAACTAAAAAAGAAAATGTGGCGGGACGTGGCCAACGCGCGCGTTTACATTCAATCCTCCTTCAACAACACTATCGTCAGCATAACGGACGAGAGGGGAAACCTGATGGTCTGGGCTACCGCGGGCAGTGCGGGATTTAAAGGGACAAAAAAAGGCACTCCTTTTGCGGCTCAAGTAACGGCGGATAATGCCGCAAAGAAAGCCATTGGGTTTGGTGTCAAAACCGTTTCCGTGTTTGTGAAAGGGCCGGGGTCGGGGCGCGAAACAGCAATTCGTGCTCTTCAAGGTGCTGGGTTAGTGGTGACGTCCATCAAAGATGTGACCCCCATCCCACACGATGGTTGTCGCCCGCCGAAAGCTCGACGGGTCTAAGGGTTGTTGAACTAAAAATTTAAAATAAGTACGGAGGTTCCGTGGCGCGATACACAGGTCCAGTTTGTAAACTATGTCGGCGTGAAGGGGTGAAACTCTTTTTAAAGGGTGATCGTTGCTACGCCAAATGTCCTATTGATAAAGAAGGGGCCGCGGTTCCGCCGGGGCAACACGCACGTCGGCGCGCGGGAAAACCAACGGAATACGGAAAGCGCCTTCGTGAAAAACAGAAGGCACGTCGAATTTCAGGCGTTTTGGAACGGCAATTTCGCCGTTTATTTGCGGTGGCGTCTCATGAAAAGGGGAACACGGGGGAAAATCTTCTCCGGTTGCTCGAAACGCGTCTTGATAACGTGGTTCGTCGTCTTGGATTCTCCACCTCGCCCCGAGCGTCCCGTCAATTGGTGTTCCATGGGAACATTCGGGTCAACGGGAAACTCGTGGATATCCCTTCCTATCAAGTGAAGCCGGGAGACTCTGTTTCCCTGGCAGAGGGATTGAGAGGAAATCTTTTTGTCAAACGGGCCCTTCAGGCGGCTTCCCAGCGTGGACTGCCGGCGTGGTTGGAGTGGGACGGAACCATTGCCCGCGCGCTGAAGGGGTCTGTCGAGGCCATCACTCTCGATGGTGTGACCCTGGCCGGAACGATGAAGGCCTGGCCTACTCGAACAGAAATGTCTTACCCGGTGAACGAACAGTTCATCGTTGAGCTTTTCAGCAAGTAACCCATTCGATTTTTGACCCTTGAAGGAGGAGTTAACCCGATGACCAGCCTTGGATTGGTTTTGCCCCAGAAGCTGGAGACCGATCCCGCTTCGAATGAAACCTACGGAAAGTTTGTTGCCGAACCCTTTGAAAAAGGGTACGGACATACCGTGGGGCATTCGCTACGGCGGATTTTGCTCTCCTCGTTGGAAGGCGCGGCGGTAACCGCCGTGCGTATTAAAGGAGCGCCCCACGAATTTTCAAGTCTGAAGGGCGTTCAAGAGGATGTGATCACATTAATCCAAAACCTCAAACAACTTCGTTTCCGTCTTCACACCCCGGGTCCAGAGACCCTTACCCTCAAGAAAAAAGGCGGGGAAGTGAAGGGGAAAAACATCGAGATGACCTCTTCTGTGGACCTGCTCAATCCAGAGCATGTGATCGCGCGTTTGGACGCGGGAGGTGAACTGGACGTGGAAATTGAGGTAAGCCGTGGGCGAGGATTTGTTCCCGCTGAACGATTGAAGCGTGAAGGGCAACCTGTGAACACCATCCCGGTGGACGCGTTGTTTTCCCCGGTGTCGAAAGTTCAATATGAGGTCGAATACGCTCGTGTGGGTCAAATCACCGATTACGATAAGCTGATTATCGAAGTCTGGTCGGATGGATCCATTTCCCCAGCGGACGCCATCGCCCAGGCGGCAGGAATCCTAGAGGACGCCGTTCACGTGTTTGCTCCAGCGCCTGTTTCCGTTGCCCCTGTGTCTGCTTCGTCCTCAAGTGACGTGGCGGCGCCCATTGCGCTCCGTCCTGAACCAACGGGGAAACTGAAAGACATGGTGGGTCAGCCGGTGGACATGATCGAATTAACCGTTCGTGCGTCCAATTGTTTGAAGGCCGCGAAAATAAAAACGATTGGGGAACTCATCTCCAAAACAGAAGAAGAGCTTCTGGGTTTTAAGAATTTCGGAAAAAAATCCCTGGAAGAAATCAAAGAACGCTTGACGGAACTCGGAATGCATTTGGGCATGCTGGCGCCCGTTTCTGCCGGGTCGGGAGAGTCGAAATGAACACGCACGCCGGGCGAAAGCTTTCCCGGCCGACGGGCGCACGGAAGTCCCTCCTTAGGAATCTGACCGTGAGTCTTTTTCGGCATGAGCAAATCCGTACAACGGTTCCCAAAGCCAAAGAGTTGTCGCGATTTGCCGATGGAGTTTTGGCTTTGGCCAAACAAAAAACACTGGAAGGCCGGCGGCGGGTGTCGGGGGAAATCAACGACAAATTGGTTCGGCGGAAGATTTATGACGTTTTGGTTCCGCGTTATCAAACCCGGTCGGGGGGATGCACGCGCATTCACCGAATCGGGACCCGTTCAGGCGATAACGCCGAAATGGCACTGATTCGTTTGGTTCAATAGTCCATGGCCCATCCGGGGGTCTCTTTCGATGCCCGATCCAGGCAATTTGATGATTCGATGGGTTCCTTGATGGGCAGTGAATCAATGAGGTTCTCACGTGTTTGATTATATTTTCAGTCTTTTTTCCAATGATATGGGAATTGACCTGGGGACAGCAAACACCTTGGTGTATGTGAAAGGCCAAGGTATTGTTCTGAAAGAGCCCTCTGTTGTCGCCATCAATCGAGACACACGTGACCCCGTGGCTTTCGGGGTAGAAGCCAAGCGCATGCTGGGAAAAACTCCGGCCAACATCTACGCTGTTCGGCCGCTCCGGAATGGAGTCATTGCCGATTTTGAATTGACTCAAGAAATGATTAAATACTTTATCCGGAAGGTGCACAACCGCCGGAGCCTTCTCCATCCCCGGGTAGTGATCGGGATTCCTTCGGGCATTACCGAGGTGGAACGGCGGGCCGTCAAAGAGGCGGCCGATCAGGCGGGTGCACGATCCGTGGAGTTGATTGAAGAACCCAAGGCCGCGGCGATTGGCGCCGGGATGCCCATTTCAGAGCCCACGGGAAACATGATCGTGGACATCGGGGGCGGGACGACCGAAGTGGCGGTGATTTCCTTGGGAGGGATGGTGGTCTCGAAGTCCCTGGATGTGGCGGGGGATGAAATGGATGAGTCCATCGTGCAATATTTTCGACGAAAGTACAACCTGCTCATTGGCGAAACAACCGCGGAAGACGTCAAGATTAAAATCGGTAGCGCCTTCCCCTTGGTGGACGAGCAGTCGTTGGAGGTGAAGGGACGGGACCAAGTATCGGGTCTTCCGAAGACGATTACCATATCGTCAGAAGAAGTCCGACAAGCCCTTTCTGAACCCCTCAAACTCATTGTTGACGTGGTTAAAGCGACGTTGGAAGAAACCCCAGCGGAGCTTTCGGCAGATCTGGTGGACCGGGGTATCGTCCTGGCGGGGGGGGGAAGCCTTTTGCGCGGGATTCCCGAACTTCTTTCCCAAGAGACTGAATTACCGGTCACCCGAGCGTCTGATCCTTTAACCTGCGTTGTGATGGGTTGCGGCCGCTACTTGGAAGAGCTTGACAACATCAAGCGTTCCCGCGGCCGATCGTCGTTCCTGTAAGTTCTTCTTTCTCCCCGCCTCCGGAACCGCGTCCCTCATGGGGCGCAGGGAGACCCCTTTTGTTTCATCGGCACCAAACCTTAACTCTTTTCGGTTTCTATTCTCTCCTCAGCCTGGCTTTCCTGTCGTGGTCGGCGGATCGCGTGGTTCACTCCCTTAAAATTACTTTTTATTCGCTCTGGTCTCCTCTGGGGGGGGCCGTCATCGATGAACTTGATCAGGCGGGACGATTCGGTGGTCGATTGGCGGACCTTTTTCGAGCCGATCAGCGAGCGAGAGAATTCGAATCCAAGTGGATCCAAGATCGTTTGGACACCGCCCGCTTGGAAACATTGGAAGAGGAAAACGAACGTCTCACGGGTCTCCTGGGGATCTCTGTGGGGGCCGGGTATCGTGCCACCGGAGCCCGCGTCTGGGCTCGAGATCCGGCGGACTGGTTTCATTCTCTACTTGTTAAAATAGATTCCCCCACTGTCGCCATGGGCGATGCGGTCATCACCGTTCAGGACGGACGCTCGGTCGTTCTGGGGCAAGTGCAAGAACTTCTTCCCGATGGGAAGGCGCGGGTTCTCCTTCTGACCGATCCTTTCTCGGCCCTCTCGGCCCAAGTGGGCAGAACAGGGGAGCAGGGGTTGGTGGAAGGGCGTGGCGGGGCCCGACTCTTACTCAATTACTTGTATGCGGATTCCACCGTTCGAGCGGGTGACGAAATCGTCACCGCGGGGTTAGGGGACGTTTATCCCCCCCATGTTTTAGTGGGTCATGTAACAGATGTGGTGGAACCCGTCGGGGCCAGTTCTAAAAGGGCGGCTGTTTTCCCCGCCGCACGCCTTGGTTTTGTGCGTGAGCTCCTGATCCTTTCACCCGTGAATGAAAAATCGATAACACGAAACAAAACCCCATGAAGAGATTCCTGGCCTATTTTTCGCTTTCTTTGCTTTTCATGTGGATTTTCCAAATTCTTTTTCTCTATATTATTCCAACGGGGTGGCCAACGCCCCAATGGCTTTTGCTGGTGACTCTTGTCTTGGGGTCTCAGGGGCGAACGAAACTTGCCATGACGCTAGGATTTCTATGGGGATTGGCGTTGGATGTACACGGGATGTCTGCTTTTGGGGTTCAGGGCTGGCTCCTGGCGTTCGTTGGATTTGTATCGGGGACGCTCTCTAAAAATTTGAACGAAGATAAGTTCGGAACCCAACTTTCCTTAGCGGTGGCCGCGACCTGTGTTGTGGAAATCGGAATTTACATTCTTGCCTCCTTTTTTGACCAATCCCGCGTGGGACGCCCCGGGTTGGGGTTGGTTTTGATTCATATCTTTTTAAACGGGCTGGCCGCCCCCGCTGTTTTTTGGGCGGTGACCGCGTGGAGCGATTTCTGGGTTCCCCGCCCCTCTAAAGCCAATGCTTAATCGGACCTCTTCTTTGTTCTCCTCCCGGGAAGATTATCGAATTTTCCTTTTGTCGTCGTTCGTGACCGTGGTGTTTTTTACCCTCCTCCTCCGTCTTTTTTATCTTCAGGTGGTACGGGGTCAAGACATGGAACGTCGTGCCAAAATGAACAGTACCCAGGTCCTTCCCCTGCTTGCGCCCCGAGGGCTGGTGTTTGCCCGTGATGGCAACACCGATGAACCCCTTCTGGAAAACGCCCCTCGATTTTCACTTTATTATTCTTACAGTGACAAGGCGACCACGTCTATAGAAAGCATTAAACGGGAACTTTCAGAACGCCTCCCTGAATCCTTTAAGATCATTCAACAAAAATTGGCCGAAGCCCGGAAATCAGGAAAAATTACCCGTGTGCTCACGGACATTCCCTCCCCTGTGGCTCTGGCTCTAATGGAACGACGTTTGTTTCTGCCAGGAGTGAATATTTTAGTGGAACCCCAGCGGAGACCCCGTTATGGGTTTTTGGCATGCCACATCCTGGGTTACGCCGGAGAAGTGGATGAAACAGAACTTCGTCGATCTCGAGACCAAGGGCTCCGACACGGTCAGTGGGTGGGAAAAAATGGCATTGAACGCGTTTACGATGAGTTGTTGCGGGGAACCGATGGGGGCCTCCAATTTGAAGTGGACGCCATGGGCCGTCACCTTCAGGTGGTTCGCCGGATTCCCTCCTCCCCAGGGAATGATGTTTATTTAACGATTAATCGCCGACTGCAATCAGTCGCGGAAGCGGGGTTGGCGGCGTCCATTTCGGGACGCGGAGCGGCGGTCGCTCTCGACCCACAAACGGGGGCTGTTTTGGCTCTGGCCAGTGCTCCCGGCTATGACTCCTCTGGAAACTTAGGAGCCTATCTCAGTGACCAGGCTCTCCCGCTCTTCAATCGAGCGATTCAGGGAATATATCCTCCAGGGTCTGTCTTCAAAATTGTGACGGCCGCTACGGGACTTCAGGACATCGATTGGGATACCCGTAAATCCTTTCTGTGCACGGGGTCCTATCGGTTGGGAGATCGGGAATTCGGGTGTTGGAACAAGCACGGACAAAAAGAATTTTTTGGGGCCGTGGCGTTTTCATGCAACATCTACTTTTACAATATCGGCCGGGCCCTCGGCCCGGATCCGATCGAGGCCATGGCAAAGGCGTTTGGGTTTGGAGAGAAAACCGGTATTGAATTAGCCGGCGAATCCTCCGGATTGGTCCCGGGCCGGTCCTGGAAAAAAAAAGTGATGCGCCAAGGGTGGTTTGAAGGGGACACGTTAAACTTTAGTATTGGCCAGGGGGCCATGACCGCGACCCCCCTTCAAGCCGCGGTATTTTTTGCGGCCTTGGCCAACGGGGGGACCGTGTGGCGCCCCTATGTGGTGGACCGTGTTGTTTCTCCTGAAAATAAAATCCTCTTTCACCAAAATCCTGATCCACGCCAGCGGGTCGTCTTGAAGGAGACTGTTTGGGCCACATTGCGTCGGGCGATGGAGGGCGTTGTTTTGGAGGGATCTGGACGGGGTGTTCAGCGTTCGGATCTCGTGATTGGCGCCAAAACGGGCACGGCCCAGAATCCCCATGGAGAAGACCATTCCTGGTTTACCGCTTACGCGGGCCGGCCGGGACAAAAACCGGGTTTGGCCTTGGCGGTATTCGTTGAAAACGGTGGGCACGGATCTGTCTCCGCGGGACCCATCGCCCGGGCAATGATCAATGAGTTTTACCCACGGGAGTCTCTCTGATGGCCGACATTGTCCCGCATTTTTTTCGTGTGGGGAATTCTTCACCTTCTCCTCGCATGTTGGCACGGGTGGATTGGAGCCTTTTGGCCGCGGTCTTGGCTCTGTCGGTGATGGGGATCCTCTTTGTTTTTTCTGCAACCCTTCAGGGAGGACACGCGTCAAATTATTTATGGCGACAAGGTCTCGGATTGGGTGTTGGTCTTCTGGCCATGGTTTTCTTAACACTTCTGCCCTATCAGGTTTTTCAAACTTACGCCAAAGGGGTCTACGTCGTCAGTGTGGCCCTCTTGGTCTTGACCCTTGTTGTCGGAACCCGTTTGCGGGGAAGCCGGTCTTGGATCGATTTAGGAAGTGTCTATTTTCAGCCTGTGGAGGTCACGCGGTTGGGTCTGGCCATTGCCTTGGCGGCGTACGCGGTCGCCCGTTCACGGAACCTTCGCTATTGGAGCGGAGCCATCCCTTTGCTTCTCCTCTCTGGTGTTCATTTTGGGCTGGTCCTTCTTCAACCGGACCTCTCCAGTTCACTGACCATGGGCCCGATGACGTTAGCGGTTCTTTTTGTGGCCGGGGTGCCCGTTGGATTTTTAGCGACACTTTTGGCCAGTGGCGCTATCGCTCTCGGGATCCCTCTGGTGGGGACCTATTTTTCAATTGTCGGGAACCGCTGGTCAGGGAGCGAAGTGATGATGGCCCTCTCGCGGGCTTTTCAGGAAACAGGTCCCCTTCTCTTGTTGTGGGCGGGGGTGGCGTTGGGCGTCGTTTTCCTTTGGTGGTTTATTCGTCGATGGCGGGTGCCTTTGAGCGGTTTTTCGTTGGCCGTGGTTTTGTTAATCATCGCGACCGGGGTGGCGGGGTCCTTTGTGGTGGATAAGGCCATTAAACCTTACCAGAGAAAACGGTTGATGGCTTTTATTGATCCAGCGGTGGACCCCTTGGGGGCGGGATACAATATCCTCCAATCCGAAATCGCTGTGGGGTCCGGCCGGTTTGTGGGGAAAGGATTTCTTTCTGGAAGCCAAACCCAATTGGGATTCCTACCGGAAAAGCACACGGATTTTATTTTTTCATTGGTGGCGGAAGAAACGGGATTCATGGGGGCCCTGTTCTTGTTGGGGGTTTATTTTTGGGTTTCCTGGCGGGCGTTCGATATCGCCAGCACCGCCCGAGATTATTTCGGCCGCTACCTCGCCACCGCGGTCGGTGCTTTTTTTACTTTTTCAGGGCTGGTCAATATCGGCATGGCCATGGGTCTCATGCCGGTGACAGGGGTGCCATTGCCCTTCTTGTCTTACGGAGGGTCCGGGATCGTGGGCTCCTTTATGGCCATAGGGCTCTTGATGTCCATCCATTTGCGTCGTTACATTTTGTAAATAGTGAAAGGGAGTTTTATATGAAAAGAGAAATCATTGCCAACGTTTTACCGGAAGAAACCCGTATTGCCGTTTTAGAAGACGGTCATTTGGCGGAGTTTATGATTGAGCGTCCCGCGCTTGGGATGGCGAAATTAGTGGGCAACATTTACAAGGGTCGCCTTGAAAATGTTCTTCCCGGCATCTCCAGCGCTTTCGTCAATACGGGTTTCGAAAAAAACGCGTACCTCTATGTGACGGATGTGGTGAGCTCATCGAAAGATCGCCATATTGAAAAGATGTTGAAGCGAGGAGAAGACTTGATGGTTCAAGTGGCCAAGGAAGCGATCGGGACCAAAGGGATGAAAGTCACCATGGATATTTCCCTTCCAGGGCGCTACTTGATCTATATGCCGAAAAGCGAACACGTGGGCGTCTCCAAAAACATTGAAGATTCCGCGGAGCGAGATCGGTTGCGGCGTATCATTGAAGAAGAGAATCTGGAAGGGGGCATGATCGTTCGCACCGAAGCCGAAGGGGCGGACGAGGGAGAGTTGCGCAGTGAAATGAAATATCTGGCCCGTTTGTGGGAGGGAATTCAAAAAAAGTTCGAACATTCCCAGTCCGGGACATTGATTCATCGGGAACTCGGGTTGACGTTTCAAGTGGCCCGGGATCTGTTGAACGAGAACGCCAATATATTCCTCGTGGACAACCGGGACGAATATAAGGATGTGAAAGGGTTTGTGGAAATGTTGGCTCCGGAATTTACGGATCGAGTTCAGCACTACACGGGCAAAACCCCCATCTTCCAAGCTTTTGGGGTGGATCGTGAACTGGCCCATATCCGCCAACAGCGGATTGATCTTCCTTCCGGTGGATACATCATTATTCAAGAAGCCGAATCCCTCTGCGCCATCGATGTGAACACCGGGAAATTTATTGGGCATAAATCACAGGAAGAAACGGTGACGGCGACGAATCTGGAAGCCGCCGAAGAAGTGGCCAAACAACTTCGAATCCGAAATATCGGTGGGATCATCGTGATTGATTTTATTGATATGAGACGCAAACGAAACCAGATTAAGGTGGTTGAGGTTTTGGAGGAAGCCACCCGCAACGATCGAGCAAAAATCAAGATTCTTCCGATCACGCGGCTGGGATTGGTTGAAATGACGCGGGAACGTCGCCGGGAATCCCTCCTTTCTCTTCTGTCAGAGCCTTGCACGGAATGCGCGGGGTCTGGAAACGTTCTGTCCCGTGAATCCATGTATTTAAAACTTCAAAAAGAGATCCTTGAAATGACGCAAGGTCGGTCGGAGGGGCGGCTTCAGATCACTCTCCCCCCCGGCGTGGGCGATTTTGTCCGGGAACGGCAGGAGCGGCTCGAAAAGATCATAAAGCGCTCACTCACTATTGCGATTGACCCCACTCTCCCGTGGGAGGACTATCGGATCGTCATCGATTGAATGGTAAATCAAAAGCCAAAGAAACAAAAAGGTAGGACCTCCCCGGTTTCTCTGGCGGGGGAGGGGGGGCCGAAGACATTTTCATTACAACCGGGACGCGAACGGATTCAGTTCACGCAATCGGGTGGTTTTACCGGTATTCGCAAGGGGTGCGATGTAAGCCTAGAGGACCTTCCCCCCCGGGTTCGGTCCGGTTTGTCGGTCCTTCGTCGGCTAAAGAACAGAGGCCGGGAGATGTCCGCCGCCCGCGATAGCACTCTCTATCACCTCCGTTTTCAGGGGGCGACAGAGGAATCCCTGGTTCAGTGGGATGAGCTCTCTCTTCCGTCGAAGGCGCGGCCCCTCATCGCCTTTTTGTCCTCCCAATCCCGTCCTCTTTCCCCTGAATCATCGCATGGGGCTTGACAAGCGGGAAGACCGGATGTATATATTGTTTAGAACGCGCTAAACGTTCAAAACGATATGGTGACTAAAACCGATATCCCTCTGGACGCTGAGTTTGCCCGCCTGGCCGGCGAGCTGGCCGAGAGCTTTAGTTTCAACCGGTCCGTGGGCCAAATCTATGGACTGCTTTACCTGCAAGAATCCCCGCTTTCACTAGAAGACATGGGTGCCCGTTTGTCCATGAGTAAGGGCAACGCCAGTATTAATATCCGCCTCCTGGAATCTTGGGGCGCGGTTCGATCTGTTTCCGTGGTGGGGAGCCGGAAGGACTTTTACGAAGCGAATCGGGACATCAAAGAGGTCGCCCTTCGCCGGGTGCGGGAAGGCCTGACAAAACGATTGTCCCGTGCCGAGGAGCAATTAACTCGACTTCAAAAAAATGGGAATGGAAAGTTTCCTCCCTCTGCACTGAAACGAATTCAAGAACTTCAATCGCTTCTCTCCAAGTCCCGCAAGGCCATGGGGTTCATTTCACAATGGCTCTCGTAACGAGGTCTTCCCTTCTCCTCTCGGGAGAGGGGAAGGAATCTGTTGTTGATTCACATCCTCCTCACGGCATTCTTCCCCCCTTCATTTTGCAACGGATGGCCGAATCCCCCCATAAAGATACCCGCTCTTGGGCCCGAGAAAATCTGGCCGCCTCCGCGGCCGCGCGAGCCACACGAACCACGTTGTCCAGCCTTTCCCAAATGGCCGCCATCCCCTCCCCCTCTCGGAAGAAACACCGTCTCATCTATGACGCCCAGAACAAACCCACCCACACCCTTCCCGGAACACTGGTCCGAAGCGAAGGGGAAAAGAAAGGAAAAGACAAGGCCGTCAACGAAGCCTATGACCATTCGGGAGACACCTACGATTTCTTCGCCACTGTTTTTGGCCGAAATTCATTGGACGATCGGGGCATGTCGCTGATTTCAAGTGTCCATGTTGGGAAGAATTACGCCAACGCTTTTTGGGATGGAGAACAAATGGCCTACGGTGACGGGGACGGGCGCACCTTTGTGCGCTTTACCAAAGCCTTGGACGTGGTCGCCCATGAATTGACCCATGGAGTCATCGCCCATACAGCAAATTTAGAGTATCAAGATGAGCCCGGAGCCCTGAACGAACATTTTGCCGATGTCATGGGGACATTGGTTAAACAGTGGAAAAGGAAACAAACGGTGAAACAAGCCGACTGGTTGATTGGGGACGATATTTTAATTAAGAACCCCACACGCCGGGCGATCCGAAGCTTGTCCGCTCCCGGAACAGCGTATCGCAACGATCCCGACATCGGATCGGATCCTCAACCGGCCCACATGAAAGATAAGTATGTGGGGGAAGAGGACTACGGCGGTGTTCATATGAATTCGGGGATTCCCAATCACGCGTTTTATTTGGCCGCTCTGGGAATCGGGGGCCGATCTTGGGAAAAAGCGGGCCGCATTTGGTATCAGGTGTTGGTCTCCCTATCCCCCAAAAGCACGTTCGCCTCGGCGGCCCGGGCCACCATTGAAAAAGCCTCTACCCTTTTCGGTCCTCGGGGGCGGGAGGTCGAAGTGGTCAAGAAGGCGTGGGTGGCAGTGGGGATCAATCCAAAATGAGAAACATCCATTTTCTATGGTCCGGATTTCTCTGCTTTACTCTTGTGTCCTGTGTATCCTTAAAACCAGAATCCTTTCGATCCTTTGAAACTTCTGTTGGTTTGGCGCAAAAAGGATTGGAAACCGAAATGGCCCGGGACGTGGCGTGGACGAGAGAAGCGGACGTCGATTCCCTGGCCGAAACGAAAGAAGCCCCTTTAAGTGATTACATGCTAAAAGAAGTCGAGGGATATGACTGGAAAATGGCGGGGACCTCCCCTCATTGGGAGACACGCCTTACTCTCCGCGCCCTGGAAGAGATGAATGCCGCGTTCAAGGAATATGCCACGCTCCTCGCTCAGGTGGCAGAGGGACATTTCAAAGAGCCCCAAGACCACGACGCCCTGGCCGCCACGATGAATCAAAGCCTTCGTGAGGCACAAGCAACGATTGTTCAAACGAAGGGAAGTTCCCCCCTTATCCCAGCGGGAGCCGCCGCGTTTTCTGTCGAAAACATACTCTATTGTAAGCGATTCGGCCGCGCCAAAGCTCTCCGTTCTGCTGTCCAAAAAAACCAGCCTTGGGTCGAGTCCTACACTGTGCAATGCCTGGCTTTACTCGATCTGATTCGTGCGGACCTCAAGGCCGCCTACGCCAACCGAATGGAAGCCCTCCACAACCGCTGGGACGATAAACGCACGCCCGGCCGCAATACCTTGGCCCGATCGATCTTTAATTTGAACGCTCAATACGCCGACGCCATGGAATCTCTCAAAACCCTTTTCAATTTCTACAATAACTTACCAATGGCCCACCACGAATTAGCGGAAGGTCTTACCGTGCATGCCAAGTCCCCCAAGGCCTTGTCCACCCTCGCCGCTTTCGCCGAGCAAGTGGCCCGCCGCACCCGAGCTTTGGAGAAGTCCCGATGACGGACAAACGCGGCGGCGGAGCTTTTGAATTCGGTGGGGGAGAAAAAAAGTTGTTGAGCACAAAGGAATATAAATCTTTCCTTCTTGACCTAAAAAATAAGATTATTCTCTCGCGCGTTCGCGCCGCCCGGTCCATCAATCGCCATCTCATCCGTCTTTACTGGGATATCGGTCGAAGCATTGTTGAAAAACAAGCCGCTTGTGGGTGGGGGCAATCGGTGGTGGAAGTTCTTTCAAAAGATCTTCAGAGGGGATTCCCGGGGTTGCGAGGGCTCTCTGCGGCGAATCTGTGGGCCATGCGGCGATTTTATGTCGAATACACAGATGATCATTTTCTTCAACAGGCTGTTGAAGAATTAGGAAAGAAATCCGTGATTTCAGCTCCCGTTCCCGCCAGGAAAGCCCCGTCATTTCTTCAACAGCTTGTTGAAGAATTGCCCTGGGGCCACCATTTACTCCTTTTAGAAAAAATAAAACCCCCTCTCGCGAGACTTTATTACATCCGCGCCTCCGTGCGTTTTGGATGGAGTCGGAATGTCCTCTTGAATCAAATTCTGGCCGAGGCCTATGAACGGTCCTCGATGAAAGGGAAAACCCATAACTTCCAAGTGGCTCTCCCAGAGTTTCTCGCTGAGCAAGCAAACGAAGCGTTGAAGAGTTCCTACAACCTGGAGTTTCTAGGGATCGACCGTCAGGTAAAAGAGCGGCAGATCGAAGATCGCCTGCTTGAACGCGTACAAAAATTCATCCTAGAGCTCGGGTATGGCTTTTGTTTCATTGGAAGGCAGCACCGCCTTGTTCTTGGTCATAAGGAATATTTTATTGATCTCTTGTTCTATCACCGGTTTCTTAAGTCTTTGGTGGCCATTGAACTGAAGGCAGGATCCTTTCTTCCGGAATACGCTGGGAAGATGGATTTTTATTTAAACGTCCTCAACACAAAAGAGAAATCTCCCCACGATAATCCCTCCATCGGGATCATCCTTTGCGCCAAGAAGGATGACCTGGACGTGGAGTTTTCCTTAAAATCAAAAACCAATCCCATTGGGGTTTCCTCCTACCACCTCACATCCAAGCTTCCCAAAGAATTCAGGGGGAAGCTACCAACAGAACGCCAATTGTTATCGGTTGTGAGGGAGACCCATCTCCACGGCGAACGAGAGAAATCCCAATGACTCGCAAGCGTCCCATGGCTCGGGTTTCAAATGGAGTGGAACCCGCCTTTTCTCTGTCTCTGCTTGAAACCTTGTCCGAGTCTCGGATTTCCATCCTTCAATTCGCACGAAAGTCCAAAGAAGCGCAGAACGATGTTTTAGCCGAAGAGTTGACGGCCCAAGGCCAAGTCCTCCGTCTAGAAATCTCCCGAATTCGCCAAACCGTTACCCCCGAGTGGAATAAAAAAACAAAATTACTCATCGCCCGCGCGGGAACCGCTCAATCTGAACTTTCTAAACTCATCCACGAAGCGGACAAAAGCGAAAAGAAAACGAGGATCTTTACCCGTGCCCTGGGTGCCGTATCAAACATCCTTGCGTTAGCGAAAAAGGTCATTTAATGGAATCCGCAGATTTTCTCATTGTTGGCGACGGGATCGTTGGTCTTGTCACAGGTAGATCGAACCCATGAAACTTACGCAACTGGTTTTGGCCATCGAATCAGCGCACCGAACGTTGAGGGCTCGTGCGGCGCAGAGCGTTAATACCGCGCTCACCATCCGCAATTGGATGTTTGGTTTTTACATTGTCGAGTTTGAACAAAAGGGTGAAGATCGCGCTGAATACGGCGATCGTCTCTTGGAAACATTGACGGCGAAGCTGAGGGCCCGTGCGGTTCCGGGCGTTTCAAAGACCGCTCTCATTCTCTTCAGGGAATTCTACAAGGCCTATCCCCAGATTCGTCAGACACTGACGGATCATTTCAATATCTCTTTGGATCGTTCTCTTCATGTCGCTCCGGCAAAATCAAAAACGCGGGCAATTGATCAGACAGTGCCTGATCCATTGAGTGTTCCTCCGATTCAATTGCTTGAGAACCTCTCCTTTTCTCACTTTGTGGAGCTTTTAAAGGTTAAGGACTTGGTCAAACGGTCTTTTTACGAAACCCAGGCCATCAAGGCTCACTGGTCCATCCGGGAACTCAAGAGACAGATGGGGAGTTTGCTCTATGAAAGACTTGCCAAATCGAGGGATAAGACAAAACTGATCAAAGGAATTCGGGGGGAAATTCTGACCCCGGACGAGGCCATCAAGAACCCCTATGTTTTTGAATTTTTGAACATTCCCGATAAGGCCGCTTATTCTGAGAGCGACCTGGAATCCGCTCTCATTCGGCACCTCCATGATTTTTTGTTAGAACTTGGAAAGGGTTTTTGTTTTGAAGCCCGTCAGAAGCGTCTGACCATAAACAATCAACACTATTTTATTGACCTCCTCTTCTATCACAGGATTCTAAAATGTCATATCCTCATTGAATTAAAGATCAGGGAGTTCTCCCACACGGATGCGGGACAGATGAATTTCTATCTCAATTACATGCGAGAGAACGAAATGAACCCAGGAGATAACCCTCCTATTGGAATCATCTTATGCACCCATGATGAGGAGGCTGAAGTCAAGTATGCCACCGTCGGTATGGACAATAAACTTTTTGTCTCTCGTTACATGTTGCAATTGCCAACACTTCAGGAATTAAAGAATTTTCTTCGCCAGGATGTTCGCTTACTGGAAGAGAGAAACGTCAGATGAGATCGCCAAAGAATCTTTCAGCAAAGAAAACGAGGGCCTTTCCCGGCGTCTTGACCACCGTATCAAACATTCTCGCGTTAGCGAAAAAGGTTATTTAATGGAATATTCAGATTTTCTCATTGTCGGAGCCGGAATCATTGGCCTCGCCGTGGCGCGAGAAATTCGCCAGCGCCACCCCAATGCCCGCATCATAGTGCTTGAGAAAGAGGCCCGGGTTGGTTGTCATGCCAGCGGCCGCAACAGCGGGGTTTTGCACTCGGGCATCTACTACTCCCCTGGAACCCTCAAAGCGAAATTTTGTGCCGAAGGCGCACGTCAGATGTTGGCCTTTGCCAGAGAAAATGGTGTGACCCACCGCGTGGGGGGTAAGGTCATCCTCGCTTCAGGGCAGGAAGATCTTCCAGGGTTAGAGCGCCTTGAGCATAACGCCAGGGCCAATGGGATTCGGGTTTTGAGGTTAACCGCTGAAGCTCTCAAGAAGATTGAACCTCACGCCGCTGCGGGGGAGGGTATTCACTGTCTGGACACCGCCGTGGTGGACGCCCCCGGTGTCATGCGCGTCCTGGCCCACAAGGTAGAATCCTCCGGGACTCGTCTATTCTTCGGCGAGGAGGTAATTGCGGCCGAGGACTCTGTGTTGATCACCCGCGCTGGACGGCGTTTCCATTATGAAAAGATGATCAACTGTGCGGGGGCCCACGCGGATCAAGTTGCGCGGTTCTTTGGGTTGGCCAAAGACCATGTGTTGGTCCCGTTCAAAGGCCTATATTGGAAGTTGAGAAAGGGAGGGGATCATTGGGTCAGGGAAAGCCTTTACCCCGTCCCAGACCTGAACTTTCCCTTTTTGGGCATCCACTTGACACGAGGCGTAAGCGGTGATGTCTATGTGGGGCCAACAGCAATCCCCGCCCTGGGCCGTGAAAATTATGGATTGTTTCAAGGGATAGCCCCCGCCGAAAGTCTCAGGATTTTAAGCCGTCTCGCTGGAATGTTCTTCCAAAAAGATGCCACTTTTAGACGATTGGTTAATCGAGAAGTGGGTCACTACGTCAAGTCGATATTTCTGAAGGCCGTTCAACGGCTGGTCCCCAACTTGTCGGGGGAAGATCTCGTCCCCTCCGATAATGTCGGCATTCGCCCCCAATTGGTCCGCCGTTCCGGTGGATTGGAAATGGATTTCCATATCGAGCAGACCGACAACTCTCTTCATGTATTGAACGCTATTTCACCGGCGTTCACCTGTTCTCTCGCTTTTGCTGGCCGAATTGTTGACGGGCTTGAGAAACGGGGGAGTGAAGTGAAAAAGGAGGTCAAGGTCGCATGAAAAAAATAAAATCGCCCCCTTGGAAAAAACCCACCGGCCGCCACGCCATGAGTTTCCTGGTTAACTTGGAGGAACTTGAAAAGGAATTTCTGGTGACGATCAAACGAAACACAGTGCTCCCTCTTATGGACGGGTTTGCAATGGCGATGGCCTTGATGGTCGACGCAGCGCGCCGGAAAAAGAAACTAATTTTTGTGGGCAATGGCGGAAGCTCGGCGATTGCCAGCCACCAGGCCGTCGATTTTTGGAAAAACGGGGGGATCAAAGCGATCACGTTTAACGATGCAAGTCTCTTGACCTGTATTGGAAACGATTGCGGGTATGAGAATGTTTTTTCAGAGCCGGTGCGTCGATTTGCCGAGCCGGGCGATGTGCTAATGGCCATCAGTAGTTCCGGCCGTTCACCGAACATTCTAAATGCTGTTAAAGCGGCCCGTTCTGTGGGAAACCGCGTGATTACTTTTTCAGGGTTTACAGCGGACAATCCCCTTCGGCGAACGGGGGATGTCAACTTTTTTGTTCCCGTGCGGGCGTATGGGTTGGTGGAAGTCAGTCATCTCATCTTGATCCATGCCATGTTGCGGGAAATCATTTACATCAATCCGCACGTAAAAAAATCGGGATATTAAGGAACGACATGATTAAAAAAGCGGTCGTCACAGGCGGTTTAGGATTTATCGGAAGCCACCTCTCGGAAGCCCTGTTGGGTCGAGGGGTTGCAACGACCATTGTCGACAACGCTTCCACTGGACGACTAGAAAACATTCGCTCGTTCTCTGGGCATCCCCTCCTCAAAGTCATCCATGCAGACGTGGCGTCGGACGATTTGGCTGAAGGGTTTACCAAGGCCGACGTCGTTTTCCATTTGGCGGGATTGGCAGACATCGTTCCTTCCATTCAACGCCCCTTGAACTATTGCCGGACCAACATCACGGGAACGTTACGTGTTCTGGAAGCGGCTCGTCACGCGGGAGTCTTTCGTATCGTCTATGCCGCTTCTTCTTCCTGTTATGGTCTTCCATCCGTCTTCCCAACACCGGAGACGGCTCCTATTTCCCCCCAATACCCCTATGCCCTCTCGAAGTGGATGGGGGAAGAGGCGGTCCACCACTGGGGGCGTGTTTATGGTTTGCAAACCACTTCGCTTCGACTCTTTAATGTTTACGGCCCCCGTTCTCGAACGACCGGGGCCTACGGCGCCGTTTTTGGCGTTTTTTTGGCGCAAAAACTCGCCGGGAAACCCTTGACCATTGTTGGAGATGGAACCCAACGGCGGGATTTTATTTATGTCACAGATGTTGTGGACGCCTTTTTGGCCGCGGGGGAAACAACACAGTCAGGCGGTGTGTTTAACGTAGCCAGGGGGAACCCGATCGCGGTGAACGAGCTGGCCCGTTTGGTGGGGGGCCCGAGAGTCGAAATTCCAAAACGCCCCGGAGAGCCCGACGTGACCCACGGTGACATTCAAAAAATTAAATCTGTTTTAGGTTGGGCGCCGCGCATTTCTTTTGACGAAGGGGTCGCCCGGGTCATGGCACATCTTGAAGATTGGCGGAACGCGCCGGTGTGGACCCCCGCGTCGATTGCTGAAGCGACAGCGGATTGGTTTGCCCATTTGGGGAAGGGAAAATAATGGATTCAATGAAAATTCAGGAATTGGATTCATTGGCCCTTCGCGTGGCAGACTGGAAACGTCAGGGCAAACGTGTTGTCCAGTGCCACGGGGTTTTTGACCTTTTACATGTGGGCCATATTCGTCATTTAAATGAGGCGAAAAGTTTCGGAGATTATTTAATTGTGACCCTCACCCCCGATCATCTGGTTAACAAAGGGCCTCACCGTCCCGCGTTTCCCCAACACCTTCGAGCGGAAGTCTTGGCCGCCCTGGATGTCGTCGATGGCGTCGCGATCAATCGTTGGCCCTCTGCGGTGGAATCGATTGGTCTCTTCAAACCCGACGTTTACGCCAAAGGCCCGGATTATCGAAAGGCCGCGGACGACGTGACGGGCGGGATTCTTCGCGAAGAAGAAGCCGTTCGAGCCGTGGGTGGCGAGATCCGTTTCACGGATGATGTGACGTTCAGTTCTTCCAATTTGGCCAACCTTCATTTGGACCTTCTTCCCCCCGAGGTCAAAGCCTTTTTAGGAGATTTTCGAAAAAAGCACACCAAGGAAGACATCACTCGGCACATTGAAAGCCTAAACAAGTTGCGCGTGGCGGTGGTGGGAGAAACCATTTTGGACGAATATGTTTATTGTGACGCGATGGGGAAATCGTCTAAGGAACCCACATTGGCCGTCCTCCGTCGTTCCCAAGAATTATACGCCGGGGGGGCCTTAGCCATCGCAAACCACCTCGCACAGTTCTGCGCCGAGGTTCAGGTCATCACCTACTTAGGGGAACGAGACACACAGGAAGAATTTGTCCGCCGCAGTCTGAATCCTCGAGTCCAGTTAACCGCCATAAAGAAACCCGGTGCCCCGACTATCGTTAAGCGTCGATACGTGGAATCCTATTTGTTGTCAAAAATGTTTGAAGTCTATGATATGGATGACGAGGCACTGACGAGCCCGGCAGAAGACGCCCTGTGCGAAGCGATGGCAGCTTCTTTTTCCAATGTCGACGCTGTCCTCGTGGCCGATTACGGGCATGGCCTCATGACGCCAAAAGCGGTGGCCCTGGCCTGTCAAAAAGCGCCCTTTCTCACGGTCAATACACAGATCAATGCGGCCAACATCGGGTTCCACGCGATTTCCCGTTATCCCAAAGCCGACCATGTTTGTATCCAAGAATCAGAGCTAAGGTTGGAATACCGAAGTCGAAGGGGTCCCGTGAAGGCCATGGTCACCGATCTGGAACGTCGCCTCTCCTGCCAGCGGATGACGGTCACCCGCGGCAGAGCGGGCATTCTGGTCCATGACCAGAGAGGTGATTTCCATGAATCTCCGGCCTTCGCCGTCAAGGTGCTGGATCGTATCGGTGCGGGAGACGCGGTGCTCGCGCTCACATCCCTTTGCGCGGTGGCCGGAGTTCCTCCAGACGTGTCCGCGTTTCTGGGCAATCTGGCAGGCGCACAAGCGGTCACGATCATAGGCAACAAAGCCTCCATTGATAAGACGGTCCTTTTAAAAGCCGCAGAGGCCATGCTGAAATGAGGAGTCAATAGTGGTCAAATTTAAAAAAATCTTGGTGACCGGCGGAGCCGGCTACGTTGGTTCGGCTCTTGTACCGGCCTTGCTAAAAGCCGGCCACGCGGTTCGTGTGTTGGACCTGTATCTCTATGGAGACCCCTTACGGGATGTTCAGAAAGATCCCAATCTTGAGCAGGTCAAAGGAGACCTTCGGGACCAGGCTATTCTGGACAAAGCCGCCCAGGGATGCGACGCGGTTATTCACTTGGCGTGCGTCTCCAACGACCCTAGCTTTGAGTTGGATCCCGCCCTAGGAAAGTCCATCAACTACGACGCTTTTTTCGGTTTGATGAAGGCGGTACGAAGGGCGGGAGTTCAGCGGTTGATCTACGCTTCAAGCTCCAGCGTTTACGGTCTCCGAGAAGAGTCCGATGTTCGAGAAGAGACACCCTGTACGCCCCTGACCGACTATTCCAATTACAAGTTGATGTGCGAAGAGGCCTTGCGCGCCGACGGTTTGGGTGGCGCGGAGTATGTGATTGTCCGACCCGCCACCGTCTGCGGTTACGCTCCCCGCATGCGTCTGGACCTTTCCGTCAACATCCTCACCATCCACGCTTTAATCAAAAAACAGATCACTGTCTTCGGCGGCAGCCAATTGCGTCCCAACATTAATGTTTTGGACATGGTCGATGTCTACAAGCTCCTCTTGGAAGCTCCGAAAGACAAAATCCATGGGGATGTTTTCAATGCCGGATATGAGAACATGTCCCTCTCCCGAATCGCCGCGATGGTGAAAAGCCAAATCAAGGACCCCACTATTACCATCAAGGTGGAACCCACCAACGATCTGCGCTCTTACCACGTAAACTCCGACAAGATCGCGCGGGTCCTCGGGTTCCGCGCCCACCACACTCTGGAAGAGGCCATTGAAAGTATCCACACGTCTTTTCTGGCAGGCCACCTTAAAGAACCTCTCACGAACCCGCTCTACTACAACATCAAAACCATGCAACTGGCGAACCTGGGCGGCTGATGGTCTCTCGAGAAAGCCCCCCCGCAGACGAATTAAAGAATATGGCCCGGACCATCCGGGGTCGTGTCATTGAAATGTCTCACCGAGGAAAAACGGCACACCTGGGTGGAGCCCTTTCGGTCGTGGATATCTTGGTGGCGGCCTACTGGGGAGTTCTTTCCCTGGACCCAAAGGATCCCTCGGCTCCCAATCGAGACCGATTCATCTTTAGCAAGGGCCACGCCATCAGCGCTTTTTATGCCACTCTGGCCTACCGAGGATTTTTTCCGACCAATTTGCTGGACACATTTGCTGTCCCTGGCGGGTCCCTCCCCGAACACCCCAGTCCCTCTTGTGTCCCCGGCCTAGAGGTGGCGACCGGTTCGTTAGGGCATGGATTATCGGTTGGGCTCGGGATGTCTTGGGCGGCTCGACTGCAAGGCAGACGCTCCCGTGTTTTTGTCGTGATCAGTGACGGCGAAGCCAACGAGGGGTCCGTCTGGGAAGCGGCTCTCTTGGCTCCCGCTCTAAAGCTAGGAAACCTCGCTGTCATCGTTGATTACAATAAGTGGCAAGCCACGGGGCGTAGCCATGAAATAATGACCATGAATCCGTTAAAGGAAAAATGGCAAGCGTTCGGTTGGAACGCTGTTGACGTGGATGGGCACAATGTGGCGGCGTTAATTGACGCCATGAGCCGTGTTCCGGACCCTGCGGGCAAACCCCTAGCGGTAGTTGCCCACACCGTGAAAGGGAAGGGCGTTTCATTTATGGAGGACGACAACAACTGGCACTACCGCATTCCGACGGAAGAAGAGGTCAGGAAGTCAAAAGTGGAACTGGAATTATGAGAAACGCATTCGCTTCTGAAATTACCGCTCTCGCAAAAGAAGATCCTCGGGTTGTTCTGGTGTCTGGCGATATTGGAAACCGATTGTTCGATGATTTTAAAGCGGCCGCGCCTGGACGGTTTGTGAATGCCGGAGCGGCCGAGGCCAATATGATCGGGCTGGCGGCGGGCATGGCCATGACCGGGTTTCGCCCGGTCGTCTATACCATTAACTCCTTTCTCACGACCCGGTGCTACGAGCAAATCCGGATCGACTTATGCTATCACTGCCTTCCGGTCGTTCTCGTCGGTGTGGGGGCTGGACTCAGTTACGCCTCTTTGGGAGCCACTCATCATTCTTTGGAGGATGTGGCCGCCCTTCGCGTTCTGCCAAACATGGCGGTGGTGTGCCCGGGGGACCCCATGGAAGTTCGTATGTCTCTGCGCGCCTCTCTTCAGCAAGAGGGGCCCGTCTTTCTTCGACTGGGGAAGAAGGGGGAACCCCTAATCCACTCCCAGCCTCCCCCTTTTACGATTGGGAAAGCCATTGTCGTTAAACCGGGAACCCATGTTTGTCTCCTCAGCAATGGGCACATTCTTTCTTTGACAATGAAATCGGCAGAGATTTTGGAGCGAAAAGGTGTCTCCGCTCAAGTGGTCAGTTTTCATACGGTAAAGCCCTTGGATCAGGGTTTCCTTCGGGAAGCGTTTTCTGCATTTTCTCTAATGGTCACGGTGGAAGATCACAGTGTTCAAGGTGGGCTTGGCGGAAGCGTGGCCGAGTGGCTAGCAGACAACCCTTCTCCAGCCCGCTTGTGCCGAATCGGAACCCCCGACGAATTTTTTAGGGGAGCAGTTGACAATGAATCCGCCCGAGAACGGGTTGGCCTCTCTCCCGAAGCGATGGCCGCTAAGGTGTTGTCGTTTCTCAAGGCCATTTAGAATTTTAAAGTGTTTCCCTCTCCCGCTTGCGGGAGAGGGAGAAAGGGAGAGGGGGGGTGGAATTACGGTAGGAAGGAGATCTGTATGTCGGTCCCGTCGAATACCTCGGATCGTTACGGGCGCTCTGTGCGCATAGGAATTGATTTCGACAACACGCTCGTCTGTTGCGCCCCCCTTTTTTTTCGGGTCGCCTGTGAGCGTAGGATGATTCCGCCCGAACTTTCCGGGGGGAAAGACGCGGTTCGCCAAATTTTGAGGGATCAAGGGCGCGATACGGAATGGACAGAATTGCAAGGAATAGTTTATGGCCCTCTTCTCTCCGAAGCGCTCCCATTCCCAGGCGCGAGAGAGTTTCTCGTTCTGTGTCGTCAAAAAGGAATCCCGGTGTATGTCATTAGCCATAAGACACCCCACGCCGTGGGTGGGCCAGCACACGATCTACATGAAGCGGGACAGCGTTGGTTGGAAAGTTATGGATTCTACGATGGGGTTGCCTTATCCCGTGATGAGGTCTTTTTTGAGCCCACACGGAAGGACAAGCTGAACCGCATTCGCACTCTTGGGTGTACCCATTTTATCGACGATTTGAAAGAGGTCTTCGCTGAACCCCATTTTCCAATGGGAGTGAAGAAGTGGCTTTTTGCTCCAGATCTACCACCAGAGAAATTGGAGGGATACCGTTCCTTTACAACCTGGGACCATGTCGCGCGTGCGTTTGAAGAGGATCTTCTGGCATGACGCCGGGTGACGTGGCTTCCATTGTGGAGCGCGTTACGGGCGAATGCCCTAAGGGGGTTTCTCTCCTGAACGGGGTGGGCAACAACGTGGTGGCCAAGGTGGATTTGTCGGCAGGCGCCCGGGTCGCAAAGATTTATTTTCGCCACCCCGACGATCCCCGAGATCGCCTGGGGACCGAGTTTAAGATGTTAACGTTTCTGTGGGAAACAGGGGTGCATCGTGTCCCCCAGCCATTTGGGATGTTTCGCGAGGAATCTCTGGGACTCTATGAGTATATCGATGGGATTCCGTTGACTCCCGCCGATATCTCATGGGCGGAAGTGGAACAGCTCATCACATTTTTGGAAGATTTGTATAATCGAAAAGACCGACCAGAAGCCCAACGATTACCGACCGCATCGGATTACGCTCCTTCGTTAGCCGAATATTGGGTGAATGTCTCCCGCCGCTTTCGACGTTTGCAACAGGAAATCGATCCACGGATGGACCCCGTAGCGGCCGATTTTATTAACGGGCCGCTCTCTTGGGCGTATGAAGCTTTAGAGAATTTTTTAAAGAATCAGGCGAAATCAGGATTCACCATCGACAAAGTTTTAGATCCGGCTCAGCTAACGTTAAGCCCCGCCGACCACGGGTTTCAGAACACACTGAGGCGAGAGGGACATTTGGTTTTCCTGGATTTTGAATACGCGGGGTGGGATGATCCGGCGCAAATGATTGCCAACTCTTGCCTGCACCCGGCCGTGCCGATGCCTCTGGATCTCCACCCGAGGTTTGTCCGAGAAATGTCCCAGCGGTTGACTGGAACCTCGGACGGCCTGCGCCGTTTGCGGTTGATTTATCCGATGTTGGCTTTGAAATGGTGTCTCATACTACTTAATGAATTCCTTAAGGTGGAAGGGGAACGTCGGATATTCGCAGGAGTCGATGTTGGGGAACGAAAAATGCTTCAAATTGATAAATCAAAACGCCAATGGGAAGTCCTGGCGGCATCCATCGAGAAGGGCTTTTTTTTAGACCACATGCTAGGATAAGCAAAAGGAGAAAGCAATATGGGACTTGGTCCTGCGGCAGTCAAACTGAATCTTGAGTTGTGGCAAAGAAACCTGTTCTCAAACGTCAAGTCGATTATTGAAATGGGTTCGCAAGAATTGCACCTGACACCCCACCAATTTGAAGGATATCTTCACGCAGCGGGTATAACTTCATACGATCATAAACCATTTTCAAACTTAAATTATTGGCCAGGAGATCCCCGCTGTCCGGCCAAGCCTTTTTATCAACTTCTCGGGGTTGAGGAATACCGGTGCATTGATCTCAATCATAACTATGGGGCTATACCACATGATCTGAATCTCCCTTTCACGGATTCTACCCTTCTGGGGCAGTTTGACATGGTCACCGATCATGGGACCAATGAGCACGTATTCAACATCGGTGAAACATATCGGACAGTGCATCGTTTATGCAAACCAGGCGGGATCATTCACATCAGTCAGTGTCTCTATGGCGGAAACGGTTTTCACAATTTTGACCTTTCATTTTTTGAAAGCATGGCGGCCGCCAATGGTTATCGCGTTCTTTTTTCCTCCTTTCTTGTCACGCTAAATCGGAAATATATCGATAAAGAAGAGCTCCGGATCCTTCCACGTGCATTGAAAGGCAATTATGGAGTGGATCAGTTTTACATCCCGCTTTCGAATGAACTCTTGGACATTCTCCAATGGTCAAAAGATGGGGCTTGCCTTGGGATTTGTTACGTTTTTCAGAAGCAATCCAAAGAGGATTTCCGTTATGCCTATCAGTGTATGGGTTCCGATGGGAATTATGCTTATCGGCTTCAGTTTTTTCCAAATCCACCCAGTCGAAGTTATGTCCCGCTACTGGACCGCTCGAAAAAAGGGAGGCAGCGCTCTATTCTTGAAACCCTTTCTCTAAGGGCGCTGATTCTTCATGTTTTTCAAAGGGTGACCTTTCGAATTGGGCAACGCATCGAATCTCATGGATGGAAGTTCTGGCGATGGTAGATAATTCTATAAAATACTGTTTATTGGAGACGGGGATGGAACAAATTGATTTTATTCAGGTTTTAAATAAATCCACCAAACGAGACTACGTGGGCCGTGTCACGGAATTCCCCAAGGCACAGGCCGCTCGAATCGCTAAAAAATACGGTTCGGAATACTGGGACGGGGACCGAAAGTTCGGGTTTGGAGGGTACCGTTATGATGGCCGTTGGTTCCCCCTGGCCCAGACCATCGCCAAACATTATGGCTTGAAATCGGGGGACAGAATATTGGATGTGGGTTGCGGCAAAGGGTATATGTTGTACGAATTCCAACGGGCGGTCCCGGGCTTGCAAATTTCCGGGATTGATATTTCAACTTACGCCATCGATAATGCAAAGGAAGAAGTGAAGCCGTTCCTTCAGGTAGGGAACGCCACCCAATTACCCTTCCCTGACAAGTCTTTCGATTTCGTTTATTCCAACACAACTCTTCACAACCTTTACAATTATGAGCTTCATGACGCGGTGAAAGAAATCGAACGTGTGGGAAAAATGAACAAATACATTTGTGTTGAATCCTACCGAAACGAGGAAGAAAAAGCCAATATGCTCTATTGGCAACTCACCTGCGAAAGTTTCTACACACCTCAGGAATGGGCCTGGTTTTATAAGCTTTGTGGTTACACCGGAGATTATGGTTTCATATATTTTGAGTCTTGAGTTATTTCAGATGGAGAATTCATGGCAGTAAAAAAACCTGAGAAACATTTGACCTTTAGCCGTCGGTCTGTTAGGCGGGGAGCGACCCGTTATGGCCGCCTGGTCGGAAGTATTCGGGGCCTTCTGGAGAATGCCCGACGGACTGCGGTGCGTGCTGTCAATGGAATGTTGGTGGCCACTTGTTGGGAAATTGGCCGACGGATTGTGGAGTTTGATCAACACGGAAAAAGAAGGGCAGCCTATGGGAAGGGCCTGGTGGAAAAGTTGTCTCGGGATTTGGCCCCCCTTGGGCGTGGATTTTCAGAGAGAAATCTTGAACAAATGCGGGCTTTCTATCTCCAATGGCCAATTTCGCAGACACTGTCTGCGAAATCAGAGACCCGTGGGCTCAGGACTCTCGCAGAACAATTGAGGCTTTCTTGGTCCCACTACGTTCGACTTCTGAACGTAAAAAATGAGAATGCGCGCCGATTCTACGAAGCGGAGTGCTTGCGCGGAGGGTGGTCCATTCGGCAAATGGAACGACAAATCGACAGCCAATTTTACGAGCGCACGGCTTTGTCGCGCAACAAAGCGGCTATGCTAATAAAGAATCAGAGAGAAGAAAATCCTCTTACCCCCGAACAGGAAATCAAAGATCCTTATGTTTTGGAATTCCTTGGTCTGAAAGATGAGTATTCCGAAAATCAACTGGAGGAGGCATTGATTCTCCATTTGGAGTCTTTTCTGTTGGAGTTGGGAGCAAATTTCACTTTTGCGGCAAGGCAAAAGAGGATGCGAATTGGAGATGAGTGGTACCGAATCGATTTGCTTTTCTATCACAGACGATTGCGATGTTTGGTGCTGATCGACCTCAAGCTCGGGAAGTTCACTCACTCCGATGCTGGCCAAATGCATATGTATTTAAATTATGCCAAAGCTCATTGGACCAACCCAGACGAAAATCCGCCCGTTGGACTAATCCTTTGCGCGCAGAAAGATGAATCCGTGGCAAAATATTCTCTGGAGGACTTGCCCAACAAGGTTCTGGCCGCTGAATACAGGACTGTTTTGCCCGAAGAAAAAGCCATTGTTGAGGAACTCAATCGCACCCGCCTGTCTCTGTTGAAGCGCTGGGCCAAACCAAAACAAACCCAATGACCCCGAAAACGCTCCATGCACTGAATTTCATATACACCAATCCGTTGCCCACCAATGGAGTCCAGATCCAATTTGACTCCATTAATTCCATTCGCGAATGAAATTTAAAGCCGCCGTCCTCGTCGAAAGTCGCAAGCCACTCGTCATAGAGGAACTGGAAGCCCCTGTCCTTAAGTATGGTCAGGTGTTGGTCAAAATAATCTGTACCGGGATCTGCGGAGCGCAGATCAACGAAATCGATGCCGTAAAGGGGCCCGATAAGTTTCTCCCGCACTTGCTGGGCCATGAAGCGACAGCCGAAGTCATGGAATGCGGCGAGGGGGTCACAACGGTAAAGCCGGGCCAGCGGGTGGTCTGTCACTGGCGCAAAGGTGCGGGTCTCCAATCGCCCCCCCCTCAGTATCAATCAAAGTTGGGTCTTGTGAACGCCGGTTGGGTTACCACTTTTAGTGAATACGCTGTGATTTCTGAAAACCGTCTCACCCCCGTGTCTAGGGAGTTGGACCCAGGAATAGGTGCTCTTATGGGGTGCGCTATCACCACAGCGATGGGGGTTATAAATAATGACGCCCGTCTTGGCATTGGAGAATCTATTGTCGTGTTTGGGGCCGGGGGGGTTGGCCTAAGTATGATTCAATTTGCGGCCATGGTGGGGGGATATCCCATTGTCGCTATCGACCTGTATGACAACAAGCTGGAATTGGCGAAGCGCCTTGGCGCCACCTATACGCTCAATCCAAAAATGGGCGACATCGAAGCCGAAATTCAGAGAATTGTGGGCGCTCCTGGAGCGGATGTGACCATCGAAAACACGGGGGTCGCCGACGTGATTGAGTTGGCCTACAACGTAACGAGCCCGAGAGGCCGCACCATTTTAGTGGGTGTTCCCCCCGTGAACGCCCGTCAGCCAAGGTTCTACACTCTTCCTCTCCATTTTAAAAAATTCCTCACGGGCTCCGAAGGGGGAAGTTGCCGACCAGAATTCGATATCCCAAAACTGGAAAGGTTGCTGCGGGCAGGAAAATTGCGGTTGGATGATATTGTGACAAAACGTTATCCTATCGATCAAATTAATACAGCCATCGATGATTTGCGCAAAGGGTGTGTGGCCGGTCGATGCCTTCTCACCATCGGGAAAGATGAATAGAATGGTGTGTGCGGCGAATCAACCGTAATGGTCTCCCAAGGGAAAGTTTACCTTCGCGGGCTCTATGGATTTCGTTTTTTGGCGGCCTTTTCCGTTTTTTACGCTCATTTGGAACAGGCAAAAGGTTGGGCCGGAATTCCCAACTGGATGTTTCACATGGGGACCCGCGTTGCGGCCGATGGCGTCACGTGTTTCTTTGTTTTGAGCGGATTTTTGATTACTTACCTTCTATTGTGCGAAGAAGGCGAGACATTGATAATCCATCTCCCCTCCTTTTACTTGCGTCGAATGCTCCGCATCTGGCCCTTGTACTATTCTTGGGTTCTGTTAGTTTTTTTTGTCTTCCCATTTATTCCGTTTATGAAATTTCCTGTGCTTGGAACTGTTCTTGACGGTTATTTTCTACATCGGTTTCTTTTGTTTCTTTTCCTGTCTCCACAGATTGCGATTTCTCTTTACTCTCATCCCCCCTTTGGGGGGCCCCTGTGGTCAGTGGGGGTGGAGGAATATTTTTACTTGATATGGCCGCTCCTATTAAAAAATATACCCCGACCAAGGCTTCTTCTCGGTTTGGTCGGTTTTGTCCTCGTCATGCCGGTGGTTCGGTATTTCATATTGAAATTTTCAATTCAATGGGTCGGATCGATTTTCTCATTGTGCCGGTTTGATTGCATGGCCATCGGCGCCTTGTTCGCTTGGATTCGAATGTACAAAAACGAATGGCTTCAATGTCTTTTTCAGAGGAGATGGATCCCGTGGGCCGTCTGGTTCTGGGCGCTGGTGCATTTCGTTGTGGGAGTGCGTTACGGAATATTCACGGACACCGTGTATTCTCTTGTTTTTAGCCTCTTGATCGTGATCGTTGCGTTTCATCCCTTCCCGCTTTTTTCTCTCGAAAGCGCATTTTTAACATTCATGGGGAAAATCTCCTATGGTTTCTATGTTTTTCATTGGGCGGTCAATGTCTGTGTCATTCAATTTTTCCTTCGTTTTGTTCATGTTCAAAATAACTTTATTTTTAATCTTTTGCTCTTTGTCATTTGTTTTGGCATGACCGCTGCCTTGTCCGCGGTCTCCTTTTTTGGATTTGAACGAAAGTTCCTTTCGTCCGCCCGTTAGAGCCTAGAAAGTGCGGAGACGAAACATGGGGGAATTGATAATCTATCCCTCTTTCTTTGGACAGATCAACGAAGCTCTGGATGTCGTGCGACAGGCCCGCCCTCCTGGGCGAGATTGACGGAGCAGGGAGGTTTGAATGAAATGTGTTTGCCGATTATGTGGAGGGGAAAGACTTTCGCCCCTTTTGGACATGGGACGTCATCCCATTGCGCACCACTTCGTTTTGAATCCTTCACAAAATGAATACAAACATCCGGTGAAAATGTATTTTTGCGATGCGTGCGGTTTGGTTCAATTAATTGATCCGGTGCCTTCCCACATGCTCTACAAAAAGTATGTTTGCCTCAGTTCGTGGAAACCTCAGCCGCACATCCCGCGCTTATTGACGCTGATTGATGAGCTACCGAATATAAATAAAAATTCCCGGATTGTGGAAGTGGGGTGCAATGACGGGGTATTTTTGAATGCCCTGCGCGACGCTGGATTCACACACCTTTTCGGTATTGAGCCCGCGGAGGATGCGTTCGTCGTTGCCCAGACGCGGGGGTTTTCCGTTGTCAACGCTTTTTTTGATCGGGCGTTGGCTGATACATTGGTTTCTGCCCAAGGACAGTATGATTTATTGATTACCCGCCAAGTCATGGAACACATTCCAAACTTGCAGTCTTTTTGTGACGGAATCATGAGATTGGTCAAGCCGGGTGGGTATGTGTTAATCGAGGTGCCCCATTTCGATTTCATCGTGGAGGTCGCTGATTACAGCGCGATCTGGGAGGAACATGTCAACTACTTTTTCCAGAAGACACTGCACCACCTCCTTGCGAAATATAACATCAGAGTGATTCGCGAAGAAACGAGTAATTTCAGCGGAGAAGCACTTGTTGTGATTGGGCGAAACGGAGACAGAATGGAGTTTTGCAACGCGATGGCCCCTCTGGAAGATTTACGGAGCGCCGTAATGGCCTTCAGCGAACGATGGCCCCGTTTTCGTGACGGTCTTCTGGGCTTTTTGAAAATACATCATAACCAAGGCAAAAAAATTGCCATTTATGGGGCGGGTTGTCGAGCGATTTCCCTCATCAATTTTACCGGAATGACTCCCTTCATTGAGTTTGTCGTGGACGATCAACTAGAAAAACAAGGGAAATTCATACCTGGATCTCGTCTTCCCATTCTTCCTTCTGCGGCCCTGGAAGAGAAATCAATCGACTTATGTTTGCTGGCGGTGAACGCTGAGAACGAGACCAAAGTAATCTCTCAACACTCAGTTTTTGAAGCGAGAGGTGGTGAATTCGTTTCTCTCCTTCCTCCGAGTAGTCTCCTCCCTCCCTTTTGGAAGACTTTATGATCATGAAACGGTCGAGCCCCGGTGTCTATTTTGCAGTTCGTTCACCTGTTTGTGTAGGGGGGGATGAAATTGTCCGATTAAAAAGAATTGGTCTGAACGCAAGGATTGGAAGGTCACGCTTGTGTACTCACCCCAATATTAAAAATCGACTACACGAAATGTTGATCGTCCATACGAAGGGGGCCTATGTCCAACCCCATCGACATCAAAATAAACCAGAATCCTATCACGTCATTGAAGGAGTTGCCGATCTTCTTTTTTTTGATATTCGAGGTTGTCTCACCGGGGTTCTTCCGCTGGGAGACAATGCATCCGGTCGGATTTTCTACTGTCGGTTAAACGACTCAAGGTTCCATACTCTTGTCATCCGTTCGGAGACCTTCGTATTTCACGAAGTGACAACGGGGCCTTTCCGGCGGGAGAACACTGTTTTTGCCCCGTGGGCCCCAGGCCCGAAAGCCAAAAACGAACAACGAATTTTCATGAAGATGTTGGAGGCAGAAATTAATAGATTCTATGCATCAACAGGTAATAAATTGTTGAAGAGGAAGCCGAAGAAAACTTAATCGAATCTTGGGGAAATGTTCTTTTCCTCTCCCTGACTTCGCTTTTAAGTTGACCACAGCGGTATTGATGATTTCCTATTTCATTTTTAAGAAAAAAAGACATTCTCGAACTGATTACGGTAAGGCTTAATAATCTTGATTTGATTGGAAAGGAAAAGAGGGGGGGCCATGCAGAAGAAGCATTCGCTGATTATTGGTGGGACAAGAGGCATTGGTCGGGCTCTTGTTGACATGTGGTCAGAGCACGGTGATCGATTCGTCTCCGTAGTTGGTCGTCATTCGGCCAATGCGATTGACCGGCGATTATTAAGGGTGGACCATTGGAGAACGGATTTAACCGAAGGGAGAAGTTTGGGCCCACTCATGGCGGATATTATTCGTCGAAGGGGGGCATTGTCTTCCCTAGTTTTTTTTCAACGTTACCGGGGTATTAAGGACGATTGGATGGGAGAGCTCCAAGTGAGTCTAACGGCGACCCGAGAAATTTTGGAACGAACAGGAGATTATTTTGATCCTGCCGGGGAAAGGGCCATTGTGGTGATCAGCTCCATCGCCAATCATTTCATCGCTCGAGAGCAATCCGTTGGCTACCATGTGGCCAAGGCGGGTTTGACTCAAATGGTCCGGTATTACGCCGTGAAGTTTGGCGCCAAAAAAATCAGAGTGAATTCCGTATCGCCTGGGCCGGTGGTCAAAGCGGAATCTGAAAAATTTTACCAACGACACCCCGGATTTACTGCGTTCTATAAGACCATTATCCCGTTGGGCCGAATCGGAACAATGAAAGAAATCGCCTCGACGGTCGATTTCTTATGTAGTCCAAAAGCTTCATTCATTACGGGTCAGGATCTTGTTGTGGATGGAGGGGTCTCGATTCAAGCCCATGAGTCGCTGGCGCGCTCATTAACCCCTTTGGGCAGGATCAAGGTAACCCGTTCGTGATCCCCCCGTCGTCCTCTCTTTATCGACGAAAGGAGTGTCGTTTGTGCGGGAGCAAATCGTTTGTTCTGGCTCTTCAGCTTGAACCCTCCCCGATCGGAGACGCATTTGTTCCGTCCAGCCGCCTTGGTGAACAACAGAGGCTCTATCCCATCGACCTTTTCCTATGCCGGGAATGTGGTTTGGCCCAGTTGCGAGACGTGATCGATCCCAGGATTCTTTATCGAGACTATCTGTATGTGACGGCAAGTTCGGAAGGGTTGGGGGACCATTTTCGGAGGTATGTAGAGGACGTTTTAGGGCGATGGGTTCCTCCTCCGGGATCGATGGTCGTGGATTTGGGGAGCAACGATGGCCTTTTGCTTGGTTTCTTTAAAGCGCGAGGACTTCGTGTCCTCGGAGTTGATCCTGCCGTGGAGCTCGCCCAACGGGTCACGACATCCGGGATCGAGACCCTTCCAATTTTCTTTACCCACGAGGTGGCGATTCGCCTCCGCCAGGAGCGCGGCCCCGCCTCCATTATCACTGCCAATAACATGTTCGCCAACATCGACAACCTCGTTGATCTCACGGAAGGAATTCGGGCGCTTTTGTCCTCTTCGGGAATTTTTGTAATGGAGAGTTATTACCTTCCCGATATACTGCGGAATATGGTGTTCGATTTTATCTATCATGAACATATTTCCAGCTTCACGGTGAGGCCGTTGAGGGATTTCTTTGAACGGCACGGTTTGGAACTAGTGGATGTTCTCAAAGTTCCCACCAAAGGAGGGTCCGTGCGCTATTATGTTCAGCCGCGAGGGGGGCCTCGGCCCGTATCTCCAGCGGTCAAGGCATTAATTGCGGAAGAAAATGAATTGGGTGTTTTTCACCCAGACATTTTCCGATCCTTCGCGGGAAAGGTATCCCATGAGAAGGACGCTCTTCTGTCCATTCTCAAAAAATTGAAAGTTCAAGGGAATTCCATTGCCGCGTATGGTGCGTGTATCACCGGGACCACCCTCCTGTATCATTTTGGGATTGGTTCTTTTATTGATTTTATCGTTGACGACAATCCCGTCAAGCAGGGCTTATTTAGTCCTGGTTTTCACATCCCGGTTTACCCGCCAGATCAGTTGTGCCAACGGATGCCCACTCATGTTCTTCTCTTGGCGTGGAGATATTCGGAAGGTATTATTCGGAAAAATAAAGAATATTTAGAAAGGGGGGGACATTTTATTATCATGGGAATGCCGGGGATTAAAATAATATGACCGTGAGTTCGTTTTCCAACCCCTATGGGAGTCTGATCGACTATTATCGGGACCAGATCATTTTGCCCACCTACTGTCGGTTCACCTCAGGGGACGATCTCGAAAAACACCAGAAGGAAAGGGGAAAGTTTTTTACTGAACGTCTTTCCTTACCCGCCCCGCGATTTTTCCAGGGGGCCCGCCTCATTGAATTTGGACCCGATAGCGGGGAAAATGCCCTCGCTTTTGCGACGTGGGGTGCGTCTTGTTTTTTGGTTGAGCCCAACAAAAATGCGCATCCAGTTTTGCTGGACTATTTTGATAGATTTAACCTTTCTCATCAAATAGCGGGGTTAAGCGAATCCAATGTGACGGCTTTCCATGCGCCAGGGGATCAGAAAAGCCAATATGATGTGGTGGATGCGGAAGGTTTTATTTACACGGTTCGTCCTGAAAAACAATGGATGGATCTATTTTCGTTCCTGCTCAAGCCCGGGGGAGTGGTAATCCTCTCCTACATGGAAAAATATGGGAGTTTTTTTGAATTGTTCCTTCGCGTCATTCACAATCATGTTCGTCGGCTAACGGGAATAGAGGCCAATCGATCGGCGCGTGATCTATATTTGGCCAAATGGAATTCCATCCCCCATACGCGTTCCTTTGAATCGTGGGTGATGGATGTGATTGAAAATCCATTTGTTCGTTTGCATTTCCTTTTCGAGCCCTACGACCTTTGTCGAAAAATGTCATCTAGCGGATTTACCCTATATTCCTCTTGGCCTTTCTATCGAAATGCGTTGGAATTGGGTTGGCACAAAAAGCGGGTTTCCGCGCTTGAGCAATTGGATTCTACGAAAGCCTTTCTTCATCGGAGTCGCGTCAGTCATTTTTTTGGTGTCCCGCTCTTTTCGGTTCGTCCATCGTTGGAAACGTGTCTTGAAAAGACGCTTCACCTTGTGGATGGATTAATCGACAATGTTAATGAGGAGGCGGTCAAGGAATTAAAAAGTTACTTGGCGGATTTGAGTCGCTGGGTTGAGGACGAAGTGCTCTACGCTCGTCCCTCAGACCGGAAGAAAGCTTTGCTGTCGATCGTGAGTGTTAAAAGTATTTTGGACCTATTGGTTGCGGGAGATGTGCACGCCCTGAAGATATTTTGTAACACCGATGCTGGGTTCACCGGGATGTGGGGGATGCCTGTTCATTATTCGGTATTTGAGAAACAATGACGACCATTGTTTTCATTCGGGAGATGGGCAGGCGGTTCCCAAGGGAATTTTTTCTCAGCGTTTTTCTTCTCTTTCTTTCCGGGGGTCTCGAAACCCTGACACTGCTGACGTTGGTCCCCGTGGTGGACCTTTTTTCACTCCCGAACCTTTCGACCGCAGGACCCGTCACTCAGCGCTTTATTGAAACTTTGCGCAGCGTGGGCCTCACGCCCACAATGAGCAACATGATGATCGTCTTACTGGCGCTTCAGGCATTGTCTAGCGCGGTGTTCATTCTTGCCGCCCATTCAATTCTCCGGACGAAATACGCCGCTGTTCGTGAAGTGATGGGGGACGCCTTTGACGAATTCTTTTCGGCCCGTTGGAGTTTCTTCTCCAGCAATTCCCAGGGAACTCTCTTGACCACCTTCACCAGCGCGGTCGTCCAGGTCGGGAACGCATTTTCGGGGATCGGGCTGTTGTTGATCGCTGGCGCCCGGCTGGTCTCTTATATGGCCGTTCCCCTCGCGATTTCGTGGCAAATCACCTTGTTTTGCGTGGGGTTGACGGCGCTGGTGGCCTGGCCTTTCCTGCGGCTGGGGAAGATATCCTTCCGGTTGGGAAAATCCAACATGGACACAGCGAATGAAACCATGGCGCTCCTCCACGCCAGTCTGGGGGGGGCTAAGGTGGTCCTGGGATATGGCAATCAGAAAAAAAACTCTGACGCCCTTCGCCGAGAGTTCCAAAAACACTGCGAGGCGACCATTAAGTTTCAGACGCTCACCCAAGCCATCCCGGCCGCTTACAAACCGCTGGGATTGGGGATTCTTGTCCTAACCCTCCTGCTCTCCCGCCACCTGGGGGTCCCCCTTTCGGAGATCGGAGTGATGATGCTCGCCTTTCTCCACATGATTCCCCAGGTGGGCTATCTCGCATCGAATAAGAGCAATATCCAGAACCTACTCCCAGCGTATGAGCAAATTGAGCGCTTGCGGGGAGAAGCGCGCCGTTTGGTTCAGCGCTCCGGGCCTCGTCCCTTCGTTTCTTTCGAGCGGGAGATCGTTCTTGATCAAGTGTCCTTTTCCTACCCGGACCGCCCGCCGATTTTAACGGATATCACGCTCCGAATCCCAAAGGGCCGGTTCGTCGCCATCGTGGGGGAGTCTGGTGCGGGCAAGTCCACTTTTGTTGATCTCCTCATGGCTCTCCATGAGCCGACCGGGGGCCGGATCACATTGGATGGGGTGCCGCTGCATGAATTCGAGGTGGGTTCCTACCGCCGTCGAATCGGATATGTGCCCCAGGAAAACGTCCTGTTCAATCAAAGCATCCGGGACAACCTCTTGTGGGCCAACGCGGAAGCAAGCGAAGATGATATCCGATCCGCGTGCCGCCGCGCGAACGCGACCGAATTCATTGAAAAACTACCGCAAGGATTCGACACATTTGTTGGGGATCGCGGAGTGCGATTGTCCGGTGGGCAAGCCCAGCGAATCAGCCTGGCTCGAGCAATCTTACGGAAACCTTTTCTTCTGATTCTTGATGAGGCAACCAGTTCTTTGGACACACATTCGGAAAGGATGATTCAGTCTGCGGTGGAATCCCTCTCCCATGAGACAACAGTCATAGCCGTCGCTCATCGGCTCTCCACAATCGTTAATGCTGACAAAATTATTCTCCTCCAGCATGGAAAAATCGCTGAAGAAGGCTCATATTCTTCATTGATGAATCAGAGAGGGCTGTTTTATCGGATGGGGCACCTTCAAGGGTTAAGTGTTCGTTAATCAATGTATATTAAAATATTCCACTATGCGTAATTTAACAGAAAATTTCAGAAATCGTGTTTGGATTGCCATTAAAAAAACAAATACATTATTGATCAGCGAGACACAACTAATAAGAAGGCATGGATGGTTAAGTGGGAGGTCCCTGGCCTTTAAATGTATCAAGGGGCTCTTGGCGTTGTTCCTAGTAATTCTCGTGAGATTGATTCGGCCGTTATTATGGATTCGTTTCGGAGTATTGTTTAGTGACCGCATCGGACATTTTGTAACGGATATTGAATTCTATCTTTGTGAAAGGGAACTGGGGCTTCATCCCATAAAGGCAATTGATGTATTTAGCTACAGTGGTGACGTTTGCAATACCCAACTGAAGATCATGTGTGAAAGGACATTGAATGTAATAGGGTTTACTCGCTACATGGAGAGAATTAATCGTTTTTTACCCGGGGGGGGGGATCACGCATTTCATATCTTGGCGGGCCGGCCCTACGGAAGTCGGGACATCGAAGGATTCCTCATTCGAACAAATGTTCATATAAAATTTACACCTGAAGAGATCCGACAGGGATTTTGTGCTCTTGAAAAGATGGGTGTAACACCCGGATCTCAATTTATATGTTTCCACGCAAGGGATTCGGTATACCTCAAGATGGTTTACCCTGATCAGGATTGCAGTTATCATGATTACCGAGATTGCAGCATAAATAACTATATCCCTGCCGTTGAAGAAATGAGTCGAAGAGGAACATTTTCGATTCGAATGGGCGCCGTTGTTAAAGAGAGTCTGAAAACAAAAAACCCAATGATAATTGATTATCCCAGGTTAAAAAGAACGGAATTCCTCGATATATTCCTTAGCGCTTACTGTCGGTTTTTTGTAGGTTCGGGTAGTGGAATTGATTCTGTGGCGAGTGTCTTTCGACGTCCGATTGCTTATACCAACATTATTCCTCTGGAACTAGCTCCTAGTCAAGGGCCCCAGGATTTATTTATTCCCAAAAAACTTTGGCTCACGCGTGAACGTCGTTTCTTGCGTTTCAGAGAAATATTTCAGCTCGCGAATGGTACTCAATATTTACGAAAGGAAACGTACGCTCGATTGGGAATTGAAGTTGTTGAGAATTCTTCTAATGAGATTGAGGCCCTGACCCGGGAAATGGACGATCGTCTTCTGGGGAAATGGAGGAATACGGAAGAGGACGAGGAACTTCAAAAACGATTTTGGTCTTTGTTTCCACTCCCAAGCCGGTACCATGGGGCATTCCAATCTCGTATAGGTTCGCAATTTTTGCTTAAAAACCGTCATTTGCTGGATTGAATGGGGGAGAGCCTGAATTCTCTATTTGGGAGAAATTCACTTGAAGAATGGCACCCCTTGACAGAACCTCATTTGAGGCATAAAGTATATTTAGAAAGTTCTAAACGATATGAATTATAAAAAAAGGACAACTAATCTGATTCAAACTCCCGTTCTCGGGATCATTCCGGCACGCGGGGGATCAAAAGGCTTGCCTGGAAAAAACGTGTGTTTGCTAGGGGGAATTCCACTCATTCTCCATACCGTTTCCGCGGCCAGGAAAGCTAAAACAGTAACAGATTTCATAATTTCCACGGATGATCCCGGAATCGCTCGCGTGGTAAAAAATGCTGGAGTCCCCGTTCCTTTTCTGAGGCCAACGGAATTGGCAAAAGACAAAAGTTCGGTATGGCTGGCGATTCGTCATGCTGTGGCCTATTGGGAGAAAGAAAAATCTCAAATCCCTAAAACTATTGTCATTCTCCAGCCCACCTCCCCGTTGCGTACAGGGGGCGATATTGATGCGTGCGTTCGTCGTTTATGGGCGCTGAACGCAGATTTATGTGCAACCGTAACGGTATCCCATGATAACCCCTATTTTAATATGCTTCAACTTCCTTCCAAAAAACAACCTTTCGCCCGTCCTTTGTGTGGAAACCCAAAGGCAAGCACGCGCCGACAAGACGCGCCCCCTGTCTATGCCCTCAATGGTGCCGTATACGCTTTAAAACGTAACATACTAAGTCATTTAAAAAATCCTTTCGCTCTATCCCGTTTTGCTGTGAGTAGAATGCCGCGGTCCCGCAGTGTCGATATCGATACGGAAGAAGATCTCGTCCTTGCCGAATACTGGTTTCGTCAAAAAAAATGAAAATAAGTAACCCCATTCTAACCATTGGACCTCACCGGATCGGGAGGGGGAAACGTTGTTTTTTAATTGCCGAAGCTGGAGTTAATCATAACGGAAGTCCCCATCGGGCTATGCGCCTTGTGAAGGCGGCCGCACGGGCTGGCGCAGATGCCATTAAATTCCAAACATTTAAAACAACCAGGCTCACGACCAAAAGTGCTCGAACAGCTTTCTACCAGCGAGATGGGACAGGTGGGGAAATGTCTCAAGCCAAAATGCTTAAGAAGTTGGAGCTTCCCCTGACCATCTATCGTTCCATACTCTCGGAATGTCAACGACAGGGAATCCTTTTTCTATCAACTCCGTTCGATGAATCCAGCGCGGATTTTCTTGACGATTTAGGAATTTGTGCATTTAAAATTTCTTCCGGTGATCTGACAAACCTACCATTCTTGTCCTATGTAGCGAAGAAAAAAAAACCGATGATTCTCTCTACAGGAATGGCCACACTGGCTGAAGTGCGTGCTGGAGTACACGCTGTCCGAATGACCGGGAATAAAAATCTCGTTCTTCTTCACTGTGTGAGCGCCTATCCCACAGAACCAAAGGATGTGAATTTGATGGCTATGGAAACGCTCCGAAAAACATTTCATGTCCCTGTCGGTTTTTCAGATCATACAAAAGGAATTGTCGTCTCTCTCTCCGCGGTCGCCTTGGGGGCCACCATCCTTGAGAAACATTTCACATTGGATCGTGCGCTCACGGGCCCTGATCAAAAGATTTCTATAATACCGGATGAACTTAGAGCCTTGTCCAAGGGGATAGGGGACATCCATTTGGCTATGGGGGATGGAGTTAAGAAACCGGTTATAGCCGAAAAAGAAACAGCAGGGATGTCCCGGCGGAGTTTGGTGGCGAAACGAGACCTGGTGAAAGGCGAAGTGTTGAACCACTTGTCCGTTGATATCCTTCGGCCGGGTACTGGACTATCGCCCGATTGGCTTCCCAAATTGATCGGCCGTCGAGTCAATCGAAATGTGGATTCTGGTTCTCTCCTTCGCTTGGAATGGTTTCGATGAAAAGAATTGCCCTTGTAACAGTGGACCGATCGGATGCTGGGCTATACGCACCTATTTTAGAACGTCTTCGAACAACACCTGATGTTTTCATTAAGGTTTTGGCTTTCGGATGTTATTACGCTCAAGAGATGGAAAGCGGGAGGGGGAAGCTTGAATTAGGTGGGATTCAGATTGACGAACAGATCAAATCTTTTCCATCGTCAGATACTTACGAAGAGGTCGGGCTCTCTTTGGGACTGGGGGTTCAGGGGTTTTCTCGAAGTTTCGCCTTGAATCGGCCAGATCTGTTGGTTGTCATGGGAGACCGTTTTGAAATGTTTGCAGCTGCCATCGCGGCCCTTCCTTTTCGCCTCCCTGTGGCGCATATCCATGGGGGTGAAATTACAGAAGGGGCGATGGACGATGCTATCCGTCACGCGATGACAAAAATATCTCACATCCATTTTGCCTCAACCGTTGAACACGGTCGTCGAATTGAGCGCATGGGGGAAGAACCATGGAGAATCATTGTTTCGGGTTCTCCAGGTTTGGATCATTTGAATACAATACAAATGCTATCTCCCAGAGATCTTGAGCATCGTTTGAATATTAATGGAATCAAACAATCCTTGCTGGTGACGTTCCACCCCGCAACACTCGAAGAGGAAGATCCCGCGCGTCAAATCGACGAAATTCTCGCTTCACTGGCGAACTCCGGACGTCCGCTTATTTTTACGAGTCCCAACGCGGACCCACGTGGAAAGGTCATCTTTAAAAGAATTCAAGAATTTGCGTTGAGTCGCCAAAATGTATATGTTGCGAAAACTTTGGGTACCCAGGTGTATTTTAGTTTAATGGCTGTATGTGCCGCCATGGTAGGAAACTCCTCCAGCGGCCTTATTGAGGCCCCATCGTTTTCTCTGCCCGTTGTCAATGTGGGAAGTCGACAACGGGGTCGAACCCAGGCTAAAAACGTGATCAATGTAGACCCCGACCGGGAATCCATAGGGGAAGGGTTGAGGTGCGCGTTGGCCCCGACCTTTCGATCTGCCTTAAGAGGATTAACAAACCCGTATCGTCCCTGCACGTCCGCATCGGAACAAATTGTTCGGGGATTGATGGACGTTCCATTGGATCAAAAACTCATTCAAAAAAAATTTTATGATGGCCTTGGTCAATGAAAAAGAAAAAACAAATTCGTATCGTTTTGCTTGGGACAGGAGGACACGCACGAGTCCTAATGGACGCATTGCGTTCTTGCACCGCTCCATTTCCAGAATGGGCGATGGACAAAGATCGAAAAAAGTGGGGTAGTAAGTGGGAGGGTATTCGAATTTTTAAAGGGGATGATTCTTTACAGGCCATATTAAATATGGGCGCAACGCACTATGTTGTTGGTGTGGGTGGAAACGGAGATAATAGGGCTCGTGCGCGATTGTTCGTTAAGCTAAAGGCTTCTGGATTGGATCCATTCAGCGTTCGACATTCATCCGCTGTGGTTTCTCCAGGAGCGATATTAGGTTCAGGTGTTCAGCTCCTCCCGGGGTGTGTGGTGAATGCGGGTGCTGTGATTGGGGAGAATGTCATCATAAACAGTCGGGCGGTTGTGGAACATGATTGTTTTATTGAAGAGCACGTCCATGTGGCCCCTGGAGCGGTGTTGTGTGGTGGAGTTTACGTCGGCAAAGGATCCCATATTGGGGCTGGGGCTGTTATTCGTCAGAAAATTCGAATAGGCTCACAGTCTCTTGTTGGCGCTGGTGCGGTGGTTGTCCGGGATGTTCCTCCCAATACTTGGGTGGTTGGAATCGCGGCAGAATCCAGGGGCCGATTCGAGCGGGTTCCCTTTGAAAAGGTGAATATTCATTGATTCGGGTTATTCCACGACTGGACATCAAGGGGCCACACGTGGTGAAAGGCATTCATCTGGAAGGATTGCGGGTTCTTGGTGTTCCTGAATTTTTTGCTCGACGATATTATGAAGAGGGCGCTGATGAAATTCTTTTTATGGACGCTGTTGCGAGTTTGTACGGGCGCAATAGTTTATTGCAGTTGATTGAGAAAGTATCACAGGAAATATTCATACCGCTCACTGTTGGTGGAGGCATTCGCACCGTTGAAGATGTTCGCGCTGTTTTAAGAGTGGGAGCCGACAAGGTGGCACTTAATACAGCGGCTGTTCGACAGCCTCATTTAATTCAGGAGGCCTCTCAACGCTTTGGGTCGTCAACAATTGTGGTGGCAATCGATGCAATTCAAAAAGAAGATGGACGCTACGAGGTATTCACGGACTATGGGCGGGAATCAACAGGGTTGGACGCAGTCGAATGGGCCATTCGCGCCGTTGCCCTTGGTGCGGGGGAACTCTTGGTCACCTCGATTGATCGGGAAGGGACCGGAAGAGGATACGATGAGGGACTTATCCTTCGAGTGGTGGAGTCTGTCCCCGTTCCTGTTATTGCCTGTGGTGGTGCGGGGAAGGCCGTCCATCTTACGGACGTCGTGACCAAAGGAAAGGCCGATGCTGTTGCCGTAGCGTCCATGTTGCATTACAACTTGGCAAATCGATTCCCAATTGAAAAACCTGACAAAATCGAAGAAGGAAATACAGTTTTTCTTGAAGAGAGAAGGGGTTCCCGCGTGTTCCCAGGTACATCCTTAGGGGAGATTAAGGCTGAATTGTCTCGAGAAGGCATTCCTTGTCGTGTTCTGGGGGGGCCGGAATGAGGGTTGCCATTGTTGATTGTGGGCGGGGAAATCTTTTTAGCGTGAGCTCCGCATGCCGGTTCGTCGGCCTTGAAGTAAGCGTGACGAGCGATCCCAAAGAGATCATGGGTTCGGCCGGTGTAATCCTTCCGGGTGTCGGGGCCTTTGGGGATGCAATGGCGGCCCTGAAACGTCGAGATCTATTGTCTGTCCTTCGGGATGTGGTATTGGTTGGAAAGCCGTTCATGGGCATCTGTCTGGGTTTCCAAATACTTTTCTCTGAAAGTAATGAGTTTGGCACCCATCCGGGATTGGGGGTGTTTCCGGGCGACGTTGTCAGGTTGGAAAACAATGACGGTGATCAGAGGCTAAAAATCCCTCATGTTGGTTGGTATCCAATTTGGCCGGGTTCAGAAGGTCAGTGGAACGGAACACTCCTAGAGGGGATGCCCACGGGGGAATCCTTTTATTTTGTCCATTCCTTTCACGTGCGTCCCGGAATAGGCTTGCCCTCCCTCGCATTGAGTCGGTTCTCCAACACGGATTATTGCGCCGCTGTGCAGCAGGGTGAGGTGTTTGGGTGTCAATTTCATCCAGAACGGAGCGGCCCCGCTGGATTGAAAATCTATAAGGCTTTCGCCAATCGAGTGGGCAAGGAGACGGAGCATGTCTGAGATAAAATCTTCATTGTCAACTCTTCCTGAAGCTAAATTTGGTCTTCCTCAGGAAGTCCGGTTCTGTCGTCGTTGTGTTATTTCAAATCAGAGACCGTGCTCCTATCCCGAATTTCGCCATGACAAAGAGCGTCGAACTCCCACCGTTCATCTTGACGAAGAGGGTGTCTGTGATGCTTGCCGTTACGCTGAACGTAAATTAGGGATCGATTGGGAGAAGAGGGAAAAGGAATTGCTGGCCTTGTTGGAACGTCACCGTCGGTCAGATGGAAACTACGATTGTATTGTTCCTGGAAGCGGGGGCAAGGACAGTGTTTTTGCTGCTCACACGCTCAAGTATAAATACGGGATGCACCCGTTGACGATCACCTGGCCCCCTCTCCTCTACACGGACATCGGACGTAAAAATTTTAGAGCCTGGATTGAAAACGGAGGGTTTGACAACATCACCTTTAAACCCAATGGACGTACGCACCGATTGCTAACTCGTTTGTCGATTGAAAATCTTTTGCACCCATTTCAAACCTTTATTTTAGGGCAGAAAAACCTAGCTCCTAAAATTGCCCTGCAGTATAATGTTCCACTGATTTTTTATGGTGAAAGCGAAGCGGAATATGGAAATCCCATTGCGGAAACAGCCACTTCACTTCGGGACCAGTCCTACTACACCATTCAGAGCCTGAATGACGTGCGATTAGGGGGGGTCTGCATACGTGAACTTGTTGAAAACCATGGTATTTCGCTCGCCGATATGAGAGCCTATTTGCCAGCGGAACCCAAAGAGCTCGAAGCCTCTCCTATTGAAGTACATTATTTAGGGTATTACCTAAAATGGACTCCCCAAGAAAGTTATTACTACTCGGTTGAGAACGTTGGGTTTGAAGCCAATCCCGTTCGAACAGAAGGGACCTACAGTAAATACAACAGTCTTGACGATAAAATAGATGGATTTCATTACTACACAACATTTATAAAATTCGGTTTGGGGCGCGCGAGCTACGACGCTTCGCAAGAAATAAGGAACAAACACTTAACGCGCCAAGAAGGGGTCTCTTTGGTGAAGCGTTTTGATGGAGAATTCCCCAATCGGTATTTTGTTGAAGTGATGGAATATATTGGATTGAACCCGGATAAGTTCCATGAATTATGCGATGCGTTCAGGTCCCCTCATTTGTGGGTTCGAGAGAATGATAAATGGCGATTGAGAAACCCTCTCGAATGAAGCCCATGGAAAGTTTGTCTGACCCAAGGCCTCTTTCGATTCCTATCGATCGGGAGGGGCTCATCGTCCGTCCAGAAGATTCGCTTCAAAGGGTGATCGCTTCTATTGACCAGAACCAAACGGGCTCTGTTTTGGTTCTGGATTCATCGAAAAGACTGAAGGATGTGATTACGGATGGGGATATTCGCAGGGCTCTCCTCGCTGGAATTTGTTTAGAAGCTCCGGTTCGGCTGTTGCAAAAACGCCGGTCCACCTCTCCCTACCCAAAACCCGTGACAGCTCCATGGAATGCGACAACAAACGATCTTTATCGATTGATGAGGAAAAAGCAGGTGCTTCAAGTCCCCCTTCTGGACCGGAGGGGTTTCGTCGTAGGGGTGGCCATTGCAGGGGATTTAATCCACCACGATAAACAGGGATTTCAGGCGGTGGTTATGGCCGGGGGGTTTGGGAAGCGATTGAGCCGATTGACAAGGAAAACTCCTAAACCCATGCTTCCGATTGGAAAGAGACCTCTATTGGAGCGTATCTTAAAGCAATTGAAAGAGGCCGGGATTCATCGTATTCACGTGACAACGCACTATCGATCGGAAAAGATCATCCAATATATTGGAGATGGTGAACACTGGGGTTTGAATGTGAATTACTTACAAGAGTCCCAACCGCAGGGGACGGCAGGTTCTCTCCGACGGCTCAAAGGTCTCGGGCCATTTCTAGTGGTCAACGGGGATATCCTTACTCAGGTGGATTATCGGGCTATGGCTCGATTTCACAACGAAGTTAAACCCATCATGACTGTGGGCGTTCGGCGATACGAGACCTCGATTCCTTTTGGTGTCATTCAATTGGATGGGGACCGGGTTAAAAGTTTTTCTGAAAAACCGGTGATTCAAAATCATATTTATGCGGGGATATGTTTGCTGAATGCAAAGGCCTTGTCTTTCATCCCAAAACGACGTAGGTTCGAGATGCCGGATTTGATCCGAATCCTTCTTCGAAAAGGTAAAAAAGTAGCGGGTTTCCCAATTCATGAATCCTGGATGGATATCGGAACTCCGCAAAGTTACCGATTAGCCAAGGAGGCCTTCAAGGAGAATATCCGTTTCCAGCGACAGGGGCCAGTCGTGCCCGGAACCGGAACCTAGTGAAGATTTTTTCTGAGTAACCTGAGGGCGAGATGTTGGCTCGAAAGTTAGAGAAAAAAAGATAGACGGAAGGATTAAGGAGGCCACTCCGAATGGGATGGAAAAATAGAAGAGTTCTGGTAACCGGGGCTGGGGGGTTTGTCGGGAGTCATTTAGCGGAACGATTGCTAATAAGGGGAGCCCGCGTACGTGCTCTAGTAAGATATAATTCTCTTGGGACGTGGGGATGGCTGGATCACTCCAATCAAAAAAAAGAAATTGAAATCTTTGCTGGGGATGTCCGGGAAAAAGATTCATTAAAGAAAGCGTTCCATGGTATTGATGTGGTGTTTCATTTAGCCGCTCTCATTGGAATCCCTTATTCCTACGAAACCCCTGCTTCCTATGTGAAAACAAATATTGAGGGGACTTTGAATGTTCTCCAGTTGGCACTGGATTCGGGTGCGAAAGTTATTCACACATCAACAAGTGAGGTTTACGGAACGGCCTGTTCCGTTCCTATTTCGGAAGAGCATTTGCTCCGAGCTCAATCGCCTTATGCCGCTTCAAAAATCGCCGCTGACAAAATAGTTGAGGCGTTCCACTTTTCGTATGGATTGCCTGTTGTTACGGTTCGCCCGTTCAATATTTTTGGGCCCCGCCAATCCATGCGGGCCGTGATTCCCACGATTATCGGTCAAATTTTGAATGGGACAAAGATTCAACTGGGAAACCTCAAAGCCACTCGGGATCTGAACTTCGTCACGGATACGGTCGAAGGATTCTTACTGGCGGGAGTTACTCCTCGTGCGATCGGTCGTGTCATTAATTTGGGGTCCGGTCGAGAAATCTCCATTGGGGATTTGGCAAAAAAGATCCTACGCCTAATGGGGAGAAATAATCCTATTCTCACAGATCGTCATCGAATTCGTCCTCACAGAAGTGAAGTCGAGCGCTTGTGTGCCAATTCTGCCGTTGCCAAACAATTACTCCGCTGGGAACCCACCTGTTCTTTGGAAAATGGCCTTCGAGAAACGATCTCATGGATCGAAGAGAACTCTTCGCGCTATCAATCCACCTCCTATGCGGTCTAATCCCAAATCATTCATTCCCCTCTCTGTCCCTTGCCTAAAAGGGAACGCGTGGAATTACATAAAGGATTGTCTCGACAGCGGATGGGTGTCCTCGGCGGGGACCTACGTAAATTTATTCGAGACCATGATCCAAAATCGGTTGGACGGAGGATCCGCTGTTGCGGTCTCCAGTGGGACCGCCGCCCTTCATACGGCTCTTTTGGTGATGGGGGTGGGATCTGGGGATGAGGTCGTTGTTCCGGCAATGACATTTGTGGCCACCGCAAACGCAGTGACGTATTGTGGAGCGAAACCCGTTTTTGTCGATGTTTCCCCTCTCTCGTGGGGATTGGACCCATTTAAAGTGGAAGAGTTCATTGAGCAGAGATGCGATATTCAAAAGGGGAAACTCATCAACCGAACTACGGGGAGAAGAGTGAGAGGAATCATTCCCGTCCATTTACTGGGACACCCTGTCGACATGGACCCAATCCTGCAGCTCGCCCGTCGTTACGGTTTGTTTGTTGTGGAAGATGCCTGTGAGTCTCTGGGGGGGCTCTACAAGGGAAGACCGATTGGTCGGCTCGCCGATATTGGTTGCTTTAGTTTTAACGGGAATAAAGTGATTACGACCGGGGGAGGGGGGCTGATCATTACCGATAATCGTCAACGGGCGGCCCGGGCTCGCCATTTGACGACTCAAGCGAAGAAGCACCCAGAGGAATATATTCACGATCAGGTGGGTTACAACTATCGCCTTTCCAATATCGCTGCTGCTCTGGGATGCTCTCAAGTGGAACTTCTTGATGAGTTCCTGAATGAAAAAAGACGAATTGCAAAATATTACAGGCAGGCTTTTGCCGGGATATCGGATTTGGAGTGTATGCCGAATGCCGCATGGGCCTCTCCGACGCATTGGTTGTTTACCATTTGTCTCAAGCGTCGTGGAGGTGCATCCAGGCTCGTTCCATTTTTGCGTCAGCGAGGCATAGAGGCACGCCGGCTGTGGAAACCATTGTTCCGTCTCCCCTTTCATCGGGATTGTGAAGCTTTTAAGATTGATTTTACCAACACACTTTATGATCAAGCCGTTAGCCTCCCTTCCTTTGTTGGGTTATCTTTGTCGCATCAGATAAAAATCGTGAAAGCCGTTTTGTCCTTTTTATAAGAGGGTGAATCATTCCGCACAGGAGGAAAAAATTAAATCCTGTCTCCATCCTGTTGGAGAACTGGTCCTCCCCCGCAAAACTGAGCCGGTTGTAAGTAGAGTCCTGGGATGATAAAACAGAACCCAGGAGGGCAAGACCATGACCCGAAAGCGGTATACAGAAGAACAGATCATAGGAATCCTGAAGGAATCAGAAGCGGGGGCCGATACGCGGGCGCTGTGTCGAAAATATGGGATGTCGGACGCTAGCTTCTACAAATGGAAAGCTAAATTCAGCGGGATGGATGTATACGATGCACGGCGGCTGAAATTGCTGGAGAATGAAAACAACGTAACCGTTCAGGGGGACAAGCCCTTTTGAAATAAAATATTGCGCATTTACCGTCGACAACGAAAAGCATTGAGGG
>JAEURZ010000017.1 GCA_016788905.1 Elusimicrobiota bacterium | reverse complement strand
GTTCCTCCAGAAAACTAAAATATTTCCCGCGTTATTGGCAAATCTTCCTTGCGATTCCTTGGCCACGAGCTTGCTGTAGACGGGAAATGTACGCATGAAATCTTTGTGGAGAATCTGAATAAGGTTTGATAGGGATGGTGTAACTAAGGGGGGTTGTTCGTAAGACCACATTTCTAAATCACTAAAGAAAAATTGAGATTCATCCTCCACTTCCCGTTTGGTTAGATCCGCTAACTTGTTGAGGAATAGAATTAAAGAGCCCTTGGCCTTAAGTTGGTTTAGTTCAAGGATTTCCTGAAAGTCCGGGTCGGCCAATTGTTTTTCCAAATTCCAAACAGGAATCCTGGGCAGTCCAAGGATCTGTAAGGCAGGGCTCACGAGCCGGGCCAGGGCGTTCTGAGCGACGTGGGCAATGAACGTGGACCCTTTCACCCAGTCCGGTGACAGAACAGCCCCCCACCCCGCGATTCCCAACGAAATGATCGTGGCCATCTGTTGTGAAAGGCCGAAACTGAGAAGAACAGTAAAAGGCGCCGCGGCCATAAGAGCGAGACTCACGCTCGCAATAACCCCCATCCCCATCCACCCCAAACCTCGGGTTACAACCCCCCCATCACGCCAAGCGTGGCCATCTCGAAATTCCTGAAGGTCCTTGGAGATAATATCGTCCGCCTCCCGAAGCGGTGCACGAAAAACATCGTCCATCAACCGATCGAACCATTTATTAAAATCGCTCGATACACCAAGAATGGGGGCGATCAGATTTCCCACAATTCCCTTTTCAACTGGCGTTACCACCAAATCTTTATTGTTGAAATTAGGATGACGTGAATAATTAAAATTTTGGGGATTATTAAATATCTCGGTTTCTTCTGGTATGCGATTGATAGCCACACCATGAGTTTCATCCCCTTCCCCAGAAAAAAGATTGGGAATTATTCTCTTTTTCCAAAGAAGTTTTTCAGGGTCATTTCCTGGAAGGTCTAAATAGGAGGCCTCATTTGTTAACCCATTTAAAAAAATCTCCCAATGGGTCCTTTTGCTTTGCAGGGTTAGTTTCGGGACGACGATTCCCTTAACGATTTTTCCTCCCAAAACATTGTTCCAAGCCTTATGAATTAATCGGACGGAAAGGAAGGTGGCCAAAACATTTTGGAGTGAAAGGGTCTGTGCAAAGGTCTGAGTCGCTTCCGAAACCATAAACGGAGCCAAGGTCGAATCAACCGAAACCGGAATAGGTACGCCCAACACAAACAGGGCAATTTCCAGTAGGGCGAATGCGGCCCCAAAGAGAATCGTGGTGTAGGCGACGGTAGCCACGGGATTCGCTTTGAAGACCGCCACGGGGGTGTTGGCTGTCCCTTCGGGTACTGACCCGGAATTGATGAGATCAGGCGCAAGATTTTTCCACATATGGGAAAACGCGAACAAGGCGGCCCCGACAACAGGTAACCCCGTCGAAGCAAAAGCGACTGAGACCACTGCCGTGCCAACCAGCAAAGCATCTTCAACACGAGTTGAATCCTCGCCCATAATCCGTTTGGAAATATCCACAATCCATTTACCCGTTGCAGGAACCAAATTTGAGAAGAATCCCTTGCCGGAATAATTCGTGACCAGGTAAACCGGGGTGTTCGAATTCAGATGAAAGACAACTGTGGCGCCTGTGTACTGGGAGTCCGTCGTCAAGGCATATCTCTTGCCAATAGACACCATTTCTTCGCCCAATTGAGCTACTTTCTGAAGTCCGGCCATGGTGCGAGCACTAAGCCCCTCCGGATTCGCCATTTCGATAGCTTTAGCCAAATAAATCCGATCCCCCGCCAGTTGTTTTTCTAAGGGAAGCGGATCGTTCGCCATCACGTCCAAATAATCGTTATCTTTTGGGATCGAGGAAATCTTCGGCGTGACGACCACGTAGGAAACCTGCTTTTGGCGCAAGAGGGCCGAAAGGCCCTCCGTGTGGAACCCCCCCGCCACCAACACGGCGGATTTGCCTTTCGTGTCCGCCATCTGGCGCAACAGGTTGTCGGTGAGCGCGTTGTTCCGCCGTGCCGCATAGGAACAAAAATCCTCATAGGGTTTCAACGTCTCCGCGGTCAATCCCTTTACCTTGACCGAAGCATCCAACGCCGTTAACCGTGCCGCCAACCGATGAATTTCCCCCATCCGACTTTCGTAGGCCGTCCAATCCGCCACGCTCATCTCGTGCCGAATCAGCTTGGCCAACAACGACAGGTCAAAGGCCACAGCAACCAGTTGGCGCTCTTTCTCGTTCCGCGCCAGCCGTTCCGGGATCGCCCTGTCCAGCCGTTCCATCTCGTTTAATAATTCGTTCCGATCAATCTTGTCCGCCAACAGAACGTAGTCCAGATACCGGCTCAGTTGGGGCCATTGATTAAACTTAACCCCGTGGGTCAAACAAATCCGTTTCAGATGGTTGTGATAATCCCCATACCCCATCCGTCCGGCCCGGTAATCCACACTCTTGGCCACCAAATCTTGCATCTGCGCGGCCGACAGTTTCCCCACCAACCGTTCCACCAATTGCCGACGGTCTTCTTCGACCCGTTTGAAATCCAAGGAATTTTCTTCTTCCAACGCTTTCACCAACAACCCCACGTTGGGCACCGCCTTCATGTTTTCCAGAGATTGATGGGTGCTTAACAGGTAGCGAACGTAGGTGGCCAATTTCTCTTTTTCAGAGTGATAGGCCTCAAAATGACGGTCAAAGGTTTTTAGATCCGGGGAGAAATAGGTCTCTTTCAGTTTCGCCGATGCCCGCTGAAGGGCCGCCAGTGATTCCTGAGCCACCTGTTTCCCTTTGTAGGCGTCTTTCAAGGCTTGCACGTTGGCGGAATAGAGAGCCTTATCTTCCGCACCAAAGAAGTCCGGCGATTTCGGGAGTGTTAGCCCGGCATACTCTGGCCCAGCAATCAGACCTTTCTTCAAAAAGAGGTCGGCAATATCTTTGGTGATGGACGCGTCCGGGTAGTCCCGGTATTCTTCTAATGAGAAAGATCCAAAGGCCGCTTCCAACCCCACTAAGCTTATCCCCGGCTCCTGGGCCAGTTGCCCAATCATTGAGGAGATATTTCGTTGAGCCTCTTCAATCCCGTGGGCATCTTGAATGTGAACGATGAAGGGGGCTTTGGTATCCGGTGAAAGATAAACTTCCCGCACGGAACCGTAGGGTGAAACCCGTTTCCCTAACCAGTCGCCTGTTTTCGGGCCAAGCACAAAGGGTTCTTTAGGAGAAGTGTGGTCCGCAGAGGTCGAGGTGTTATCGGGCCGCCCCAAATCCAAGGGCCCCGCCTTGGGCAGTTGGGCCAACAACATCTGCCCGTTAGATGACCCGGAATTGAACCCCTCGCCATTCGTTCGCCGAACCTGTTCGCTGGCCACCCGTCTCGCGTTCCAAAAACTAGTCTCCCCCGAATAAGCCAAGGGACCATTAACAATAAAAAATGAAAGGCTAATCGCCCCCGCGAGGCCCTTCTTAAAAAGTTTGAAAGGAAAGTTTTTCATTTGTCACCTAAATTCTACGTTACCGACCTTAAGCTGGCCTTAACAACTTGTAAATCTTTCGTAAACAGTTTCATGCATATACAAGCATCAGAATGGCCAAAAAGAAGGTTAGGCGTTTGTTTGGAGAAATGTGTGAAGTTTGAAAAACTTTTGCAGATGATCAGCTAGGGTTAGGATAGCTTTAATATTTACAGCTAAACCCCCCGTGTCCACCCGATTTTCATCATGGGTCAAAAATTGAACCGACTGGGCACTCGCCGTTAGATTGAGATGGCTGAAAAGGGGCGCCAAATGAATCGTCGCTTCGTTTTCCTCATTAATTGATATAAGTCCACTAACTGTTTGAGGCGAAGCCACAGTGATTGTTTTTATCCGATCAAAGAGAATCCCATATTTACGCACGAGCCTATTCGCCATATAGGTTCCATCAACCGTTGCCCCAGACTCGTCATTGGCGGATGTCACCAGAACCAGTTTCTGTTGGAGCCCATTCCTATTGGTGGAGAGAAGCACCCCCGCCAACGCCGAGGCCACTTCCTTTTGTCGCTCCCGATCCTCTTCTGAATTGGAGAGCAACAAATCCACGTCAAAAAGAGTCATCCCATCGGGACCTTGCGTTTGGGCGAATTGCCGCCAGAGGTCCACCCGAGTCCATTGTTCCAGAAATCCGTTATACCGTCTAAACACATCCGCAAGAAGAGAATTCCAATCCTTCCCCGTTGATCCCGCTGCACCCAATAATAAATCCACATCGAATTTTTGTGCGACAGCTATACTTTGATTTCCGTTTTTAGGGACAAGTATGGAGTTTCCGGACGTCCGCAGGAGCGCCCCGTAAAAGGCGGCACGTCCCAGTCGGTCCTTGGCTAAAAACCGGGCACCCTGGCGAAATAAAACTCGTTCACGAAGGAGCACAACATAATAACGCCAGTTCAACCAATCTTGAGGGGTCGCCACGGCCAACCATATTTCTCCTAAAGCCCACCAACGCAGGGTCCCTTCGGTCTCTTTCGCGTTTCGGTGTTGAGTAACCATCAGTCCAACGGACCCTGAATCCTGTGTCCGAAGAGTGGAAAGCCATTGCTCTTTCGTATTTCCCTTTCCCCAATTCGCCTTGACCTGTTGACGAATAAATCCTCGGTACGCTTCGGCGTTTAGAGGAACAACAACATCGTTCGAGACCTGATAGGACCGGAACAAAAGATCCAGATTGATCCGGCCCCCTCCATTCAGCAACAAATCACTAAGATCAAGATCCCCCTGTCGCGTGGTTTGAAGGTTTAGGGGTAACACAACGGGGACAGGGGAGGAGGCTTTTACTCGAACACGAGAACCTTGATCTTCAGGTGGGCGAGGAGTTGTTTTCTTTGGTTTTTCTCCCTGTGGAATGTCATTCATGAACCGAATGAATTCCCCGTGTTTCTCCGCGACCTGAGAAAAATCATAATGAGCTGTTTCCAGGTAGCTTTCAGCAAAACGGTTAAAAATATTTTCTGTATGAAGGACATCTCCATTAATCGCCAAGAGGTCTTGAAAAGACCGCGCTTTTTCCAAATAAGCCAAGATTCTGGATGAATTAAGCCGATCACTTTTTAAAGCGGCAAGAACAACGGCCGCGGCAGTCGCCATCAAACTTTTGCTCGGGAGGCCTAATCTCGTATCTCCATCGCCTAAATATTGGGACGTTAAACTGTTCATCAATTGGAGATGAAAGGATTTGTCTAATTTTGTTACGGTCTCTTGATACGCTTCAGAAACCGCACGAACGAGAGCTTGCACGGAACCTTCTTGAGAAAAACTTTTTAACGGGAAATGGGGTTCATTAGGAATGATCGAGCTCTTTTCTTCAAGAACTTCTGTCACCAAAAATGAATAAGATTCGCTTTTAAAAGAATCTATAACACGAATAGGTTTTAACGTTTCGTCATGAACCTGAAGTTCAACTATTTGATCATCAATCCATCCCTCGAATTTAGATCCTTTCCCAACCGTTACGAAAAGTGTGCGACCATGAAACATCAGTTCAGTGGAACGGGGGGATTCTTCAACGCTTAAAGGGATAGAGACACTATTTACCATTAACGCGATATCACTTCGTAATTGGCCACGTTCTTTTTCAAAAAGGATCTCGCTTCTGGTCTCTCCCCGCCCTTGCACCCCTAATAAAGAACCTGGTTTTAAATCGGCTAACCATTGAAATCCCAAGAAGTCTCCCATAACCTTAGCGGTTCCCGCGACAATGAACGAGTTGATGAAGACATGGGAATATCCACTCAGCATCCAGGGCAATTCTCCCGCCCACCCAGAGGATGGGAACAACGCAAAGGGTAATGAATAAAAAACACCCATGGCCCACCAATTCATAAAATCACGCAACGACACTTTCTCCCCTTGAAGAGTCCATGAAATGGAATGAATCACGGCAGAAAGAAAACCAACGAGAAGGGGTGCTAACGGGGCAAACCCCAACGCAAAGGGGATCGAGGCAAGCGAAGCGGCGATCACGGGTGTCCCCAACCCATAGGCCAGGGTTTCCGCTAACGGAATGACCACAGCCACCATCCCCTTGGCCAAAACGGACGCCACGGAGTCCGATAGTCCAAAAGAAAGATAAAAACCTTTTAGTGTTGGAACACTAAAAAGAGAATGGGGTTTTTGAGGTTCTAACAACCCCCTCAAATAGACCGCATGGGCCGCCCTGACATCATTTTCAAAGACATCATGTACTCGTTTCCCATTGGGTTCCCCTGTCAATGTAATCTCTCCCAATTGATAGGCAACCAGTTGGTTCGAAACAGTCAGACCAAGGTGATTCTCTGGATGAGTTAGATTTGAAAAGGAAAACCCGTGTTGGCCCATTTTGTTAACAAAGAGATCATACCGTTCCTGGCGTTCCGAACGGCGAGCATCGAAATCGATTCGTGTTTTATAAATTTCTGTTTCGTAGGGGACCTTGATTTCCCCATTTAGCGACCACTTTTCCGCAACGGTAGGCAGTTTCCACACCCCTTCTTGAACGACGACATCGGGATGATAGGTTTTTCCCCCATCTCGGGTAAATAAATCCAACAGAGTTGATTTGGCGTATACACCACCCAAATGGTTTTTAATCGCATCAAAAATAATTCGCGAATTTATAAAAACGTGTTCTCGGTTATTAACAGGGTCAACCTCAGGAAATTTAACCATAACGTTCAAATCGGGCGCGTAATAAACTCGATAAATTCCATCATAGCCATGTTCTTCCAGCGGTGTGTTTGCAAGTTTCTTTTGAACCACTTCCTGGGCGATTCTTGTCAGTTCCGTTTTCAACTTCCGAGAAGTCATGCCCACGGGGAGGTGGTGCGAAGACTTTTTCAGTTTCCCATCCTGAAAATCATTGATCAATTCGTTGATTTGATCCGAAATGCTGTCATGGGACTGGTGGTGAGTCGACCGTCCTTTGCGCTGCCGGGCGTGAACATTAAATCCCACGCGAAGCGCGACGCTAGCGATTAAAGAATTCGCTCCCCACACAAGATTTGAAAGAAATAGGTCTCCTGGAACACTAAGAAAAAACAAAAGAAGCGGTGCGTTGAAAATCAATTCCGCCAAACGAAGAAACTGTTTGGTGGCACCGGAGCCAATGGGAACAAGGAGCCAGGCGCGGTTGGAAAAATCATACCGATAAACGGCCTGTCTTAATTCCACAATCAGATGGGAAAACAGGAAAAAGGTTCCTGTATGCAAAACCAGTGGATCAATAAATTCCATGGGGAATGCGTATGAAATGGAAAATAGAATTAGGCCAAAGAGGGCTGATTGGAGAATGTTGGCGTGAACCTCTACGGACGTGCGTACGGGGGCGCCAAAAAACCGGGAAAACAAATAGACGAAACCAGGAAGAGCGCTGCTGGGCCAAGCCGAAAAATAGGGTTTGGAATCTTTCAGATGATTCTGTTGATCAGAAAGTGGTTGGGCTGTTCGGTCGTTCCTCTTCCCCGAATGTTTCTTGCTCCTCGTTAGGGTTGCTGTCCCATTTACTCCCCCCATCATGTTCATGGAGATCGCTTGATCGTTAGTTGATCGCCCATCAATTTGGAAAGACCCGTTATTCCCAACCGCCGACACGGCCAATTCCATCCCCAACAAGGGTGGAACAAGGGCGGAGAGATCATTCAGAACCTGTTGTAGTTTCTCCCTCATCTGGTTTTGACGAAGGTGTAATTTCTGCAGCAGGTCCTCTTTGAGTTGTAAATAGGATCCCACTATTCCTAAATGCAATCCATCCGTAACCGAACGGGAGGTTTCCTGCCCCGACAATCCGCAAACGGTTTTTAACGCAATGGGTTCACCTGTAAACATTTTTTCAAGGGGAATCGGATCCTGGGCAAAAACGTCCAAGTAACGGTGTTGGGGGGCTACGGGTCCAATTTTTGGTGTCAGAACGAGGACGGAGGCTTCCTGCTCAGATAAAGAGTCCATTAAACCGTCGGTATGGAACCCCCCAGCCACCAGAACGGCCATGTCCTGTTTATCCTTCCCCATCTTGACCATCAGGTTCTTTGTTAACGCCCCATTGCGGTCCATGGCTCGAGCGCAAAAAGCCTCAAAGGGAGAAACCAAACCTGTTAAACGTTCCGGCCATGAAACATGGGGACCAGGAGCCAGCGTTTTGTAGCGACCTTCCAAATCGTGGATCTGATTCTTTCGGTGCTGATAGATGTTCCATTCGTCCGGAGTCATGCCGTTGGCGAAAAGTTTCTTTAAAAGAAGAGTGTCCCGGGAAAGGGCCACAAGAGTTTTTTGTTCGCGCGTCTTTATCAACCCATCCTGGGCCGACTGTTCTAACCAGGCCATTTCGTTGAGGAGGGCGTCCCGCTCAATTTCTTCACTGGCCGCCACATAGTGCATATACGCCAGGAGGGACGGTCGTTGACCTAACGACACGCCTTTCACAGCACACAAATTCCGTAGGTGGAGATGGTAAGCGTTGTGGGTTATGGCCCCCGCACGCAATTCAATACTGCGATGGGTCAGGTCCTGCAGTTCCTCTTGGGTTAAAGTGTCAGAAAGGGCTTTGACCAAATCTTGCCGTTCTCGTTCCACAGCGGAAAAGTCCAAAGATTTCTCTTCTTTAAAAGCCGATAAAAAACGAACCACATTGGGAACCTGAAACGCGAGGGCCGTCCCTTCCCGTCCGTCAAAATCCACTAACGTCTGGACATATTCGCCCAACCCACGGATGTTTTGATCGTAGAGGGATCGGTTCTGATCAAAAGCCATAAGGTCTTTTGAATAAATGGATTTTTTAAGTGTTGCCAACCCCGAGGTCAGTGAAGCCAGAAACTCTGCCGCCTGGCCATGGCGGGCCAATGATTCTTTCACAGCATCCACGTTGGCTTGGTAAAGGAGGGGATCTTCAATCCCCCACAGAGTCAAGGGGATTTCAGAAGCTAAGCCCGCAAATTCCGGACCTGCGATCAGATCTTTCTTTAAGAAATAATGCCCTACTTTTTTGACGATCTCCTGATCCGGGTAAGGCCGAAATTCGTCCACCGCAAAGGCCCCCCAAGCCCCTTCCATCCCCACCAACCGAACCCCAGCGTTCCGAGCCAAAGCAAGAACCATTTCGGAGATGTTCTGTTGAGCTTCAAGATTCCCATGAACATCTTGAATATGAAGGACGAGGGGAGCCCCCAACTTTTTCGATTCCTGAACAAAACGAACCGTGCCAAAGGGCAGAATGGATTGAGCGATAAGGTGAATGCGACGGTCAGCGGTTTCTGTCAGCGATTGGTTTAAGGATGAGTCAGAACCCAAAGCGTTACCCGGCTGTGGGTCAAGGAAGAGGGATTCGGGAGAAAGTGGCGATAGGTTACCAGGAAGCCCAGCAAAGAGAGGTTGTCCCTCCCGCCAAGAAGAAATCGATTGAGCCCGCGCCGCCCGCCGTCGCTCCCCCCAAAAATGTGATTCCGAAGCGTGAACAAAAACGATGTTGGTAGACAAATAAACCGCCACCAACAAGACCCGCCCCACCCACCGCAACAAGCTCGACCCCCTATACCCCACCCCAAAATTGTTTTCCATTCGGAGAGTCTACATCACCCCTCCCAAAGATCCCCTTAACAACTTGTAAATAATTTGTAACGATATTGTGGGGTCAAGTCTTGACTTTCCAATCATGCCAAGATATCCCTTTTATGGGTTTCTAATGGGACATCCTCTTAATCGGATTATTCTCAATTAATCTTTCTACGTTCTTCAAGTTCGGACCATCGTTTGAATAAACTTTCCGTTTCGATTTCCAAATCGGCCAATCGTTGTTGCCTCTCCATCAAAGCTTCGGCATTGTCCGCTATCGAAGGGTCCTCCAGGGCCAGCCGCGCCTCTCGTCCCTTTTCTTCAGTCTCATGGAGTTTCCCTTCAATTTTTTTCAGTTCTTTGGATTCCTGTGGGGTCAGTCCTAGCTTCGGTGTCTGCAGTTTGGCCGGTGGGGGTGGTGGTTCGACCTGGGGCTCCTCGTGGTCACCCCGGAGATCTTCCCATTGGGACAGATCGGCGAAAAAGTTGGCGTTCCCCCGGCCGTCCAAAGCCAAAATGCGTTGACAGACTCGATCCAGGAGGTAACGGTCGTGGGTGACCAACACCAGCGCCCCGGAAAACTCCATCAAACTATTCTCCAATACTTCCAGGGAATGGATGTCCAAATCGTTGGTGGGTTCATCCAGGAGGAGAATGTCCGCGGGTTTGAGCATCAGCCGTGCGATCAAGACCCGTGCCTGTTCTCCCCCAGAGAGCCGTGAAAGGGGCACATCCAGCTGTTCTTTCCCAAACAAGAATCGGTCTGCCCATCCGGCCACATGAACCGGATTCCCTTTGTAATAAACATGTTCGCCACTCTCACAAAGCGCTTTCCGAAGCGGGAGAGAAAGATCCAGTTGTTCCCGGTGTTGGTCAAACGTGACAACTTTTAACCCATCGGCCCGTTTGATCTGTCCAGCATCGGGTTCCAAGTGGCCCGCCAAAACCTTGAGCAGGGTGCTTTTTCCGCTCCCATTTCCCCCCAACAAGCCCACTTTGTCCCCCGGGCTTAAAAAGAGATCCAGGGGCCCGAACAATTTTCGATTCCCCATGCTCTTTTCCACCTGAACGAATTCGGCCAAACGCTTGGTTTGCCGTTCACTGCTGGAGAAATCAATCGCGGCGGAACGAACTTGGGCGTTTCGGAATTTCAACTCATTCAAGCCTTCAATGAGTTCCCCAGCACGATCGATTCGGGCTTTCTGTTTCGTGGTCCGTGCCTTTGGCCCTTTCCGCAGCCAGGCCACTTCTCGTCGCACAATGTTTCGTGCCGAGTCTTCCTGGGCCGCCTGGGCGTCAAAAAGTGCTTCACGGCTTTCAATGAAATCACTGTAATTCCCAACGCTACTGAAATGGCCATCCGCGTAGCGCTTGTTTAGTTCAATCACCCGGTTGCACACGGATTCCAGAAACCGCCGATCGTGGGTAATCACCAAGAAAGAGAACCGGACCTCGGTCATTAACCGTTCCAGCCAGAGCACCCCTTCTAGGTCTAAATGGTTCGTGGGTTCGTCCAAAAGCAACAGGTCGGGTTCACAAAGGACCTGGGCTAAAATGGCCAACCGTTTCCGCCACCCTCCAGATAACCGATCGACCCGCTGATCCCCATCCAAACCGGAAGAAGCCAATCCGTCTTCCACGCGAATCATAATCTCATAATCCTCAAGACCTAACCCTTGCAAGGCCTGGGTGAGCTCTTCATAGGCGGTCAATCCGTTTTCTTCATCTTCAAAGCGGTCCTGTTGGGCCAGGTAACGAATGTTTAAACCACGGCGAAGGGCCAATTCCCCCCCATCCGGCGATTCGCGTCCCGCTAATATTTTTAATAGGGTCGACTTTCCTGCCCCGTTCGGCCCAATCAATCCGGTCCGTTCTCCCTCAAAGAGACCGAAGGAAAGTCCCTCAAAAAGAGGCCGCGCGCCGTAGGTTTTAGAAAGGTTTTGACAACTCAGTTGGATGGCCATAGGTAAGGATAGAGGGTGAAGGTTCAGCTCCAAAGAAAACGGATCCCGCGAATCATTATATAACTATATCCTTCTTTGTCCGTTCAATTTCCGATGTGATTCTGGGTAAATTTAAAAAAGCGGCCAGGAGGGCTGATTGAGTTCAGCGATCTCCTGGCCGCGACACCTAAAGGCTGCTTTAACCAGTTGGACCACGTGATTCGACGCAAAAGTCGGTTTTTTACGTCTCGGTCCTCGCGTCCAACTGAAAGTTTCAGCTTAATTCATGGGTGTGGTCATCCCCTTATCTTCGGTTTTCGTTTTGATAACCTTTTTGTGGTGTTTAACTTTTTTATGTTTGGACTGACTTTTAATAGGTGGGGACGTTTTTGGCGTTGTCGTAGTGGTCACTTCATCCGGATTCATCATCTTTTTTTGGGTGGAGGTTCCAGGCACAACATCCGCGGCAAAAACAGCTCCTGACAAAAAGACGAGCGCTAGTGTGGAAGTTAAAACTCGATTCATGGTGAATCTCCTTTTTTTACTTTTGCCTTCCCCCCTTTTACGTTATAGGGCCAGAAAAGTTCAAATAAAAAAAGAGCTTAAGGGGTGTTCCGATACAAAAGGGAAATCTGCTCGAGGGCCTGAGCGGACAGGTCTCCCACAAGCGTAAAACAGGTCCCCTGATTCACCCAGTGGATGGACTTCAGAGGGCTTGTGGGGGCGGAGGGGTCTTCCCACTCCATGGGATGGGATGTTTTATAAAGGGACAGGACAGCAAGCCCGTCTGTGTATCTTTCCACATGAACATTGTCTTGCCCAATATCAAAGGAATCCATGCTATCCAAGACGAATCCTTCTCCCAGGGAGACGGGGGGCTTCGTTTCGGTTGAAGCTCCCAGCGTTTGAGTGAAATTGGGGTCAAGCCCGTGGTCAAGAGTAAATTCGTCTGCAGAGAGAAGGAACAAGTTTTCTGGCAAGATCACATTTGTTTCTAAATCCAACAGCACGGTTTGGACCGCCAAATCTTCCCCAGGCAGAAAACGTCTCACCCGTATCAGAACACCGGAAGGGCCGTCCACCACATAGAGTTGGTGAGGTTTTCCTGAAGAAACGGGGGTTAACGTAATCCCCCACCCCAGGTGGCCGGCGACCCGTTGGTCGGAGGACCGGGCAAGATGATAATTATCCAAAAGGAGGGCCCGTTCACTCTGTGCCGACATGGCGCGCGGCAGAGTTTTTGGGGCACGACCTTGAAGCCGCTGTCTCCTCCCCTCAACGGACGTCACTTCTTTTTTTCCGTCCGACACGACCACGCGGACTATTTTCCCATCGTTTCCTATAAATTCACGACGCATTTCGCCTGAGGGGCGATAATACACACGAACTTCCTCAGTGATCCCTCTCCCGTCACGCCAAAGGGTGGTGAGCGCCGTCGCCCGATAGGTTACTCGGGGAGGCGTAAAAATCATATCCAATAACTCCTCTGGGGACGGTCGATCCCCAGCGTGAGTTAAAGACACCAACAGAACGATAAAAACACCCAGCCCTTTATTCGTCAACGATTTCCCCCGCCACATGGGCCGTGAACTGTGTCTGGTAGAGGTCCGCCCGGGGCACCCGTCCTTCACTTTGGTATCGCGCGTGGGAAGCCATCAAAACCTCTAGGGGGAGGGTTTCCACCATGGATTCCTGTGGGGTCCGGATCAAGAAAAAGGCCAACGCCGCCGCGGCAATGGCGCTCGCGGGGGCCCACACGGACGGGCGAAACAAGAACGCCCCCCACCGTCTTACTCCTGGGACGGGGGTGTCGTGTGTCTCCAGGGTTCTCCGCAGTGCTTCTGGAAGGGGACGTCTTTGTGCGGACAGAACGAAGGATTTAACGTTTTTAAAATCGGAAAGGGTGGCCTGGCAATCGGCACAGTGGACCACATGGGTCCTTACATGATGGGCCTCCTCTTCCGAGACCTCCCCATCCACCCACGCGGACAAAACATCAGACGCAACATGTTCATGAGTCATATCCCATTCCCCCTTAAACCCTCAAAAGTCTTTTTTAAGAGAAGCCGCCCCTGGTGCAGTCGCGATCGAACGGTGCCCACCGGACACCCGACCACCCCCGCGATCTCTTCATACGTCATGTGCTCCACGTCGCACATCACGACCACCACCCGATGGTCAGGGGACAAGTCATTAAGCGCGTCTTGAACCAAATCCCCATCTTCTTTTCGTGCGATGGATTCGAGGGGGTCCGGATCCCGTCCTGGTAACACATCCGCCCAGCCCCCTCTCTCCTGATCAGAAAGGGGCGCATCCATGGACACCACATGCTTTTTATCATAACGCCGAATCCCATCGATGAATATGTTGTGGAGAATGCTCATCACCCAGGTGGCAAACGACTTGCCAGGCACGTATCGGTGGCGAGCGGAAAAAGCCCGGGAGAAAGCCTCTTGAACCAAATCGGACGCGTCAGACGAATTGCCTGCCAATCGATAGGCGAAGTTATATATTCGGTCCCCTTCCTGATAAATCAAGGAGGCAAAATCCACCCCCTCGGAGGGCTGGGAATCCCTCCGGTCTTCTTGGTTTACCATCGGATATACGGGCCATCCGTCAATCGTGGCATCCCATGATTTTAGCATTAGGCGTCACCTTCCAAATCCACCTTTTTCCATAAGATTCTCACGACATTGTTCACCTCTCCATACGGTTCAAGGGCTCCAAAGTTGATGGAAAGATTCTGGACACGATGAACAAACCATCCACCCATACGTAGAAACGATGACCCTCTTGTGGGTAACTTTGCCAACAAGGTAAGGAGGATGTATGGGAAACCTATCCGTCAGTCGTCGATTGCTTGGGATTGAATTAACGGGATACGGGTTGGTGTTCTTGCCGTTCCTCACCGATTACATTGAACACGGTCGATGGCCCAAAACACCGATTCAGTTGGTTACGGAGGGGGCGGTGGGGTTGTTGATCCTTTTTTATGTCCGCGTGATTGGACAGGCCCGTTCCCGGTTAAATCGTTTGGAAGAAGAGCGAAAAGACCTGACGGCCCTCTTGCTCCACGACATGAAAACGCCGTTGACCGTGGTGATGGGCACATTAACGTACCTCAACGAACACCCGGACGATCCGGAACGGGGGAAATGGATCCGTGCCGCTCTTCGGAGTTGCCGTGAAGATGTGGAGTTGATGACGCAATTAATGGAAGCCGATCGACTGGAAGGAAAACAAATCTTTGTCGAAAAAAGAACCGTCCATATGCCCGAACTGTTGCGGTCTTGCGCCGAGGAAATATCGGCGAGTGCCGCGCGAAAAAAGATTCCACTCAATGTGTCCCATACCCCGGAGGTGGGGATGGTTTCCGCGGATGAGGGACTTTTAAAACGGGTGATGATGAATCTCCTGCGGAATGCGCTTAAAGCCACCGAGGCCGGGGGCCGGTTGGACGTCCAGGCCACAACCGCGGGGGAGCGTCTGGTTGTGACTGTCCACGATACGGGATACGGAATCCCCCCGGACCAAATGGGCGGCCTTTTTGAGCGATATTTTCGGGTTCGGAGAAAAAGCGCTGTCCCCCCCCCGGGGTGGGGTTTGGGACTCTATTTCTGCAAACTGGCCATCGAGGCCCACGGTGGACGGATTAACATTCAAAGTCAACCCGGAGAGGGAACCCTCGTTCGTTTCGACATCCCCCTAGAACGGCCCCGTTCGGGCCCCCCCTCCGAACCGGAAATGGCCACGATGGTGTCTTGATCCCCTATAAAATGAAGCCGCCGAAAACGCTCCTTTGTCCCGGAGATTATTTGGTTAGTATCCCTCGAATTCCCCCCGAGATCAGGGACGCCACGTTTGTTAAAATTCCCGGTAAGGCCAGTCCTCCAGGGGAGGCCAAGTATTTGGGTCCCCAGACAGGATGAAATTTCTCTTTGTATTGACGTAGCCCCTGGAAATTGTAGAAATACTCCCCCTGGTGAAAGAGCACACCACCCAGTTTTTGCCAAAGGGGGGCCAGGGGTCTGGTTTCAAAACCTGAGAAAGGGGCCATGCCCAAGTTGAACCACCGATAGCCCTCAGCCTTGCCCCACAACATCATTTGAATGAAAAGATAATCCATAACTCCCCGTGGCGCGTCCACGCCGTGCCGCATGAGGTCTCCGGATAATTCCATTTTCGCCCCCCCCGGCCATAGATTGGAAAAGGCCACAATTTTACCGTTCTTTTCGGCGAGGGCCAGGGGAAACCGAACCAAAAAATCTTCTTTAAAGGATCCTAAAGAAAATCCTTTTTCACGGGTATTCTTTTCTTTCAACCATTGATTGGAGATTGATTTCAGGTCGTGGAGGTATTTTGGAACATCCTGGGCGGGACAGACCCGAAAGGACAACCCTTCTTTTTCCATTTTACGCACGGTGTAGCGGAATTCTTTGTTTTCAGGCCCTTCCAGTGAAAAAGTGTCAAGGGGCACCCGAGCTTCTTCTCCCATTTTCAATAATTGAAGACCCAAATCAAGGTATAAAGGCAACATGTCGGGTTTGACTTCATAAAACACCGCCCGCCCGCCATGGCGGTCCGCCAGGTCTTTAAACGCCCAAGCCAAATCGGCCCATTCGCCTTCATCCCCAATCGGGTCACCCATGGATACCCAGGTGTTCCCTTCCACCGCAAACATGAGAAACGATTTCCCTGATTCGCTGAAGAGAAGTTCCTTGTCCCCCATTAACGCCAGCCACGCCAGGGTGTGGGGCGACGCGGCCGCGAGGGCTGCCGCGCGATCGAGCTCTGTGAGGGAGGGCAGCGCGGGGTCCGGTGGCACCGTGCGGAGAAGACGAGCGAATCCAAAGAGGGCCAGTCCTCCCCCCATGGCGACCAGCCCTCGCAGAAACCGTGGGGCGTCCCGGGCCAGTTCAAACTTCCACCACAAATCGTTTGAATACTCCTGGTGTCGGTGAGCGAAAAATCCAAGCCACACGGTGCCGATCAAGGCCAGAGCCACCGCGGCCATCCATCCGGGGGAGAGGGGTTCACTGGTGAATCGTGATCGTCGATAAAAGGCGGATTTTAAGGGAATTAAAAGAATAAATATAAAAACAAGAAAGATCGCTTCTTCATAATCGCCGCCTTTCAAGAGCGCCGTCGCTGCACCCACCGCAACGAAAACTCCTGTAACAAGCCGGGCCGAATCCAAACGTCGTTGGAGCCCCCACGCCAAAAGAAGGAGGCCTGTCCCCACCAGACTCCCCATGAAATGGGACACCTCAATGAAAGGCAACGGAACCAGGTGCCCGAGCCACGCCAGGCGGGTGCCTTGGGGTGGCGTGGCACCCGACAGGAGCAAAACAAGGCCTGCCGTGAACACCAAAAGGGAAAGAACGGAGGGCGTCAGGGAGCCCACCCATTTCCCCGTTGCCCCGGCCACTTTCCGAAAGGTTTCCCGGCGCTCCCGGATCTCATGAAGAGATAAGAGTCCGATGGCCGTCAGAAAAGGGATGACATAATAAAGTCCACGGTAGGCTAAAAGAGCGGCGGCCAGACGCCCTCCGGAGAGTGACCCCCGTAAAGAAATAAGAAACACCGTTTCAAACACACCCACCCCGCCGGGGACATGACTGACGAGCCCGGCCACTTGGGCGACCATAAAGATCCCCAAGAAAGACACAGGGGAAACCGTGTCTTGGGGCAAGAGAACATAGAGGGCTAAACCGGAGAAGGTCCAATCCAAGAGGGAGACCCCCACTTGGGCTCCGGCCATCAAACCTGAGGGTGGAGAAATCTCCCATTCGCGCCACCGCCATGTTCGTCGGTAGAGAGTACACCAGCTGATGTACCCGGAGACGCCCAAAAGAAGAATCCCCCCCAGCCCGCGCCATCCCCCAGGGGAAAGGAACGCCATGGGAGGAACAGCCAGGAGGGCCACCCCCGCTCCAAGGGCGAGCCCCACCCCTAGCGTGGTGGCGTTGAACAGAGTGACCTGGGCAATGTCTAAGGCGGAAAGTCCCCAGGAACCGTATAACCGTAAACGAAGGGCCGCTCCGCTGAGAAACGAGAATCCTACCGTGTTACTGACCGCGTAGGAAACGAAAGAAGTAAAAACCGTCTTTCGATAGGGGAGGGTTTTTCCAATGAATCGCAGGGCCAATAGGTCATAAAGCGTTAGGGTCGCGTAACTAAAGAGGACCAAACCGAAGGAGAGAAGCACGACCCTTGTGGGCATCGATTCCAAATATCTCACAACCGTAAAAAAAGAGTGCCCCGTCAATTCCCGGTGTAAGGTTAGCAACGCGAATAAAAAAAGGATGACCCCCGCGATCAATCCGACGAATCGTTTCACGACCAAGTCCGTTTGAAAAGATATTTTTTGACCCATTGGGTGAGGGTGAGATACCCCAACAAGAGGACACCCAGAAAGACCCAATACAGAGGGGGTAATTCTGTCATACCCAATGAAGACGCAATGGACGAGTAGGGTAACCAAACACCAAAAGCAATGACCAGGCAGGTGGTGAGGAGGAGGGGCCAACTGGCCCGGCTCTGAATAAAGGGGATCCGTCGAGTGCGAATAATGTGAATCACCAGTGTTTGGGTCAGGAGGGATTCAACGAACCAACCCGTTTGGAAGAGAGAAGCGCGGGAGGGGTCCCAACACTTGAAAACAAAGAGCAGGATAAAAAACAGGGCGTAGTCGAACAGGGAGCTGATCGGCCCAAAAAATAAAATAAAGCGCGTCAGTTCTCCCATGGACCAGGCCCGGGGGCGCGCGATTTGTTCCTCATCCACGGTGTCCGTTGGAATGGCAATTTGGGACATGTCATAAAGAAGGTTATTCACGAGAATCTGAATCGGGGCCATAGGAAGAAACGGGAGAAAAGCGCTGGCCCCAATGACACTGAACATATTTCCGAAATTCGAACTGGCTCCCATGCGAACGTATTTCACGATGTTCGAGAACACCCGCCGACCTTCTTTGACTCCCTCCGCCAAGACCATCAAATCTTTTTCCATCAGGATCAAATCCGCGGACTCTTTCGCCACATCGACAGCCATGTCCACGGAGATCCCGATGTCCGAGGCCCTTAAGGCCAGGGCGTCGTTGATGCCATCTCCCAAATGGCCCACCACATGCCCATTGGACCGCAGGGCCAGGACCACCCGTCGTTTGTCTTGAGGCGACAGCCGGGCAAAAAGGGTGGTTTTTTCCACCCGTAACGCCAGGGCGGGGTCGTCTAAAACTTCGACGTCAGACCCCAGGAGAACTTGACCTGGCGGGATACCCACCTCGCGGCAAATCTTTCCCCCCACCAATTCATTGTCACCCGTCAAAACTTTAACGGTGACCCCGAGGTCCCCCAACGCCTTAATGGCCGCTGTGGCGGATTCCTTGGGTGGGTCCAAAAAAGCCACATACCCGATCAACGTCATTTCCGCTTCGTCAGCAATCGAATAGGTTTCCCGTTCTTCTACAGTTTTTGTGGCCAGGGCCAGCACCCGAAACCCGTCGGAGCTCAACCGTTCGTATTCTTCTTTCAAATCTTGAAGAAGGGCGGTTTCAATGGGGAACACTTCCCCATCCAGTTCGAATTGCGTGCATCGCTTGAAAACCTCTTCCGGGGCCCCTTTGCACACAATGCGGCGATCGCCGTCCGGGAAAAGAAGAACAACCGACATGGCTTTGCGTGTAAACGTAAAGGGGATTTCGTCCATTTTTTTGTAAATGGAAAAATTGACCTTAACCTGGATTTCCTGGTGATTCAGGATGGCTCGGTCCAAAACGTTTTTCAGACCCGTTTGGAAATAACTGTTCAAATAGGCCATCTCCAAAACGTGAGGGTTCTCTTCACCCGACACGTCACAATGGCGTTCCAAGACGACCTGATCCAGGGTAAGGGTTCCCGTTTTGTCGGAGCACAGGATGTCCATGGCCCCGAAATTCTGAATGGCGTTCAGTCGTTTTACCACGACTTTTTTCTTTGAAAGGGAAAGGGCCCCTTTTGATAAGCACACTGTTACAATCATTGGAAACATTTCAGGGGTCAATCCCACGGCAACAGCCATGGAAAAAAAGAAGGCCTGGGTCCAATCGTGTTTGGTTAAACCATTAACAAAAAAAACCAGAGGAATCATCAAGAACATAAAGCGAATCATGAGCCAGGTGACCCGGCTGATTCCCGCGTCAAAACTGGTTCGGGGGTGAGGTTCGGCCAGAAGTTCGGCCATTCGACCCAGGGTGGTATTCGGTCCGGTGGCCACAACCACGGCGGTCCCTGTTCCGGTCTGGACACTGGTGCCCCAAAAACCGACGTTTTGAGCGTCAAGGAGTGAGAATGTTCTCAATTCGGGAGCGCTCATTTTTTCAAGGGGGATGGATTCCCCCGTGAGGCGGGCCTGTGAAACAAAGAGATCCTTGGCCCGAAGGATTCGAACATCCGCGGGCACCATATCCCCCGCGGAGAGGAGCACGATGTCCCCCCGCACCAGTCCACCCATAGGAATTTCCAGGGAGACCCCGTCCCGGAACACCGTGGCCGTGATGTGAACCATCTCCTTCAATTTGGTCGCCGCGTGATCGGCGCGGATTTCCTGAACGAGCCGAAGAACAACACTGACCACAATCATGGCCAACATCACCCAGGCCGACCGATATTCGCCCGTGGCCATTTCAATCCCCGCCAAAACCGCGAGAAGGATCACCAAGGGATTAAGAACAGCGTGCCGAACCAGTTGCAGTTTTTGGAAATGTGTTTCAGGGGCGACAGCGTTGGGGCCGTCTTGTTTCAGGCGGAGGGCCGCGTCGTCTTCAGACAGTCCGCCCAGAGAGGTGGAGAGCCGGGAAAGGACCTCTTCTTCCGTGAGTTGAGCGCATTCCTTCAGGAATGGATCCGCCCGTGTGTCCACAGCGGATCGGGTGGAGGCCGCCGATCGTACAGACGGTTTTCCATTCTGGGCGGACCGCGGGGGAATCGAGTTCGGGATATCGTTCAATGAAGAAATCCAACCTTCAAAAAAGATGTTCCCCTTGCGACACAAAAGCAGACGCCAGGAGGGTTTACTGCCTTTCAAGGATTAAAGCGTGACAAACCCATGAACAACCCACAATCCCCCTTTCGGATTTTACGGATGTTTTCCTAGAAAAAACTTCTCCAGTTCTTGGAGAGAATTAATAACGCGACAGGCCGGGATCGATTTTAAGAAGACCTGCCCGTAAAATTTGGTCTTGACCCGAGGATCAAGAATAACCACGGCGCCGGTATCCTGATGGGAACGAATCAAGCGTCCGAAACCCTGACGAAACTTGATGACCGCCCGGGGAATGGTGTGTTCGTGGAAGACGTTGTGCCCCTGTTTTTCTAACCATTCTTGGCGAGCTTCTTCCAGCGGGGCGGTGGGGGGCGAGAACGGCAGTTTTGTGATCACCACACACGAAAGAGCCGAGCCTGGGACATCCACCCCTTGCCAAAACGTGTCTGTTCCCAGCAAAATCCCATTCCCCGCTTTCTTGAACTTTTCCAACAGACGGGACGGAGGTTCTTCCCCTTGTTTAAAAAGGGGCCGAGTCCCGACTTGGCGTTCTAAGACCTTGTGGGCTTTCCCTAGAAAAGCCCAGTTCGTAAACAGAATAAAAAGTCCGCCAGGGACGACATGAATCAAAGACCGGCACCGCTCAAGAACAAACGCCTCATGTCCCCGTGGATCCGTTTTGGGATCAGGGGTTTCGGGATCAACAAAAAGAGCGGCGTGATTTTTGAAGTCAAACGGGGAATCCAGAAGGGATTCCGCGCCTTTCTCTAATCCGAAACGGGACCGAGCCGAATCAAACGTTCCCCCCACCGATAACGTGGCGGAGGTCATCACCACCCTGGGAAAAGGGGAGACAACGCGATCTTTTAAAAAAGGGGCGAGATGAACTGGCGCGCCGTGTAAAGAAAGACGGTGTCCTCGGCGTGAAAGGCCCTGTTCGGCCCAGTAGGCGTGATCGTCTCGAAGCGTTTGGGAAAACGATCGCAAATGAGTTAATACATCTCGAACACGTTGGAGGTGGGAACGGAGGTCCGCTTCTTCCTCACTCGTGTCCGCCCCCGAGAGTTCTTCAATGAGTATTTTTTCAATGGAAGTAATGGAACTCTCCAATGAACCCGAAATCGTTAACGGGGCCCGAATCCGTTTCTGCACTTCCCCAGGCAAATATCCAATGCAGGGTTCAAGTAAAACGAAAAACTCATCCGAACTGTCCCGAGCTCTTTGGACGGCCCGCTCAAGGGAACGGCGGCCATTCCCGGCCAGGATTCTTTGCGCCAATCCACGGCCAGTTTCTGGAGAAAAAAGGTCATCCCAAAGGCGTTTGAGTGAAAAGTTGGAGAGTTCATATCCCAGAAAGCGTGACGCCGCGTCTTCAAGCGTGTGCGCTTCATCCAAAATGAGGGCATCCGCTGGTTTTAATGGAAGCCCGGCAAAAAACAACGCGTGGTTAATCACAACCATATGAGACTTCCTCGCCAGGGCCAGATCTTTCTGATAGAGACACTTGTCCGCCAACGGTGTGCCTTTGGCCAAACAGAGGTCGGGGTCTCGACAAAGGGTCTCCCACAGTTGTTCTGGAACGGCGCAGGGCAATCGAGCCCGCAAAGCGGTATCCGCCGTTTGGGCCCAATCGGAAAGAGATTTAAGAATCTGTTCTTGACCGCCACCGAACAATGAGCCCGCGCGCTGAAGACGATCAAGACAAAGATAATTTCCTGCGCCCATCATGAGCCCGAACCGTAAATCCAATCCCCCTTGCTTGAGGAGAGACTGGGCTGTTGGGAGATCCTTGTTAAGCAGTTGTTCTTGGAGGGCCTTCGTGTGGGTCGATACCCAGACCTGTTTGTTTTCCCGCACCGCCCAAAGCGCGGCTGGGAGAAGATACGCCAAGGATTTCCCAACACCGGTCCCCGCTTCCACCAAAAAAGATTTTCCCTCTTCCAGGGCCCGCTCAACACCTACCGCCATTTCGAATTGTTGAGTTCGGGGCTCAAACCCTTTAAATGATTTTTCTAAAAGACCCCCTGCCAAGAACAGCGAAGAAGCGGACAGGGGAGGAGGGTTACAAGTCGGATTGTTCTTAGTGCGGGGCATATTTAAAATGGTTGATAATCAATTATATGAAATAACTAAACCATTCCGATTAAAGTTCCATCCATTAATGCCGATAATGAGGTGGCCCCAAAAAATCAGGGGATAGATAATATCGGTCAAACTTCTAAATAAAACACACCAAGACTGACCCACGATGATCAAAAACCGAATGGGTATTTGACACGTCTGTCTGGCTTCGTTTTGTCACGTCAAAACTCAATTCGGAAGCGAAGAGGGGGAAGAGAAATGAGCCCACAGAAGATCAATTCTGAACTCCTGCGATGCATTCTTCTCAGCGCAGGAAGTAAATTGAATCAAACTCTCGTGGATCTGGAATCTGAAGATTTAGACGATGAAGCCGTCTCGTTAAGGTTAAAAGAAGTCCAGAAAGAACTTCGAAAAATCCCCAGCACATAAAAACAAATCAAAAGATTGTCGGCTCTTTGATGGCCGGCCGCCCTCGCTTCATCTGCCCAAGGGCAGCGCTCGGGTCGGCTTCGATTCCGATCACCCTTATCAGAGTGGAATAAACAAAATTGGAGCGGGTGAAGGGAATCCCCCACTCCCCCACCGCCTATCGGCGGTTCCTCCGGGGGCCGGCCGCCCTCGCTTCATCTGCCCAAGGGCAGCGCTCGGGTCGGCTTCGATTCCGATCACCCTCATCAGAGTGGAATAAACAAAATTGGAGCGGGTGAAGGGAATCGAACCCTCGTGTGCAGCTTGGAAGGCTGCCGTTCTACCATTGAACTACACCCGCAAAGCTATTTCCTTACGGTTAGGCGGAGTCCCGTTTCATGAGGGGCACCCGCAAAGCTATTTCCTTACGGTTAGGCGGAGTCCCGTTTCATGAGGGGCACCCGCAAAGCTATTCCTTATGGTTCTGCGGAGTCCCTTAAACGAGGGGCTCCGATCCGGCCTGCGGATTCTAGCACGGACTTAGACGATAATCAATGAGGGGCGAATAACGCCGAGAACGCGTGGTCCATAATCCAAAGAATAAGTGCCGCTGTTCCGATACAAAACAGCCAAAAAGACCGAAACGTTTTAAACCGAGACTTCCAAGCGTCGTAAACCCGGTGAGTCACGTTGACGTTCCATTCCGGCCGCGTGAACGCCCGAGAAACCCCCTGGGCGGCCAGGGCGAACAACCAGGAGGCCCACCAGCTTCCGGGGGCGGCCCCCATTTTTGCCGCGGCGTAAAAACCAATGGCCACTCCGCCAAAATGGGTCAAAATGGAGAACAAGACGAGCCGTTTGGAACGAACCGCTTCCGCCAGCCAGAGGGGGATCCCAAACAGGAGCCAGGGAAGGGCCATAAACACCAGAAACGGTTTTTCGAAAAAGAGCCCGGCCGCTAACAAAAGATTCGAGAGGTGACACATCCACAACGCGTCCCCCCACCGCCCCGCGCGATAGTGTCGAACCGCGATCCCAACGAAAAAAATCAGGGGCAGCAGAGCAATAATTTGCAACGATCCCACGGAATTTATTTGGATTTCCCCCATGTCTTTTCAATGAATCCCGCGCGACCGGACCCCACGCTGTAGTTCTTGTAGCGAAAGGGTTGTTTCTTAAAATAGTCTTGATGATCGTCTTCCGCCATGTAATAGGTTGAAGCGGGAACAATTTCCGTCACGATCTCCCCTGTGAATTTTCCCGAGGCGGCCAGCGCACGTTTGGAAACTTCCGCAAGTCGTTTCTGTTCTTCCGAATGAAAAAACACGGCCGTTCGATATTGAGTTCCTTGATCGGCAAACTGGGCATTTTCTGTGGTGGGGTCGATATTGCGCCAAAAGATTTCTAAAAGTTTGGAATAGGTCACCACCGTGGGGTCAAAAGTCACTTGAACCGCTTCCGCGTGCCCCGTTTCTCCGGTGCACACCTGTTCGTAAGTGGGGTTAACGGTGGTTCCCCCCATGTAACCGGCTGTCACGCTTAGCACACCCTTTATTCCCTCAAACGGTGGTTCCATACACCAAAAACAGCCGCCGGCAAAAGTGGCGACTTCATTTTTAGTCGTGTTGGCTGAGGTAATATTCATCAGGCACCCTCCCGTGAGGACAATGGCCCACAAGAATCTCTTTTTCACTTGGGGCTCCTATTTCTTTATAACCTTTTTCTTTACCGAAACATTTTTCTCTATTTTCACTTTGGGTGTTCGGTCTTCGATTTCAGTAGGCAACCCCATTTTGTCTAATAAGGCCAGGAACGGATCGGGGTTGAGTTCCTCCACGTTGACCATGGTTTTGGGGTTCCAAATTCCCTTGGCAACAAGAATTGCCGCGGCCGCGGGCGGTACCCCGGCCGTGTAGGAAATGGCTTGGGATTCCACTTCTTTATAGCAGGCGGCATGGTCACAGGTGTTGTAGATAAACATTTCCTTGTAGTGCCCCCCTTTCTTCCCCTTCACCAAATTACCAATGCAGGTATGCCCCGTGTATCCTGGAGCGAGGGAAGCCGGGTCCGGCAAAACAGCTTTCAAGACTTTCAAAGGAACCACCTCCACGCCCTCGGCCGTTTTGACAGGGATCTCAGAGAGCATCCCAATATTTTTCAACACGTTGAACACGTTCAGGTAGTGATCCCCAAACCCCATCCAAAACCGAATGGAGTTGGCGTCGACATTTTTAGATAAGGAATGCAGTTCATCGTGCCCAGTCAAATAAATGGGTCGTTCCCCCACCACTGGAAAGTTGAACATCCATTTGTCGGAGTGAACATTGGACAAGACCCATTTCCGGTTAATCCATGACCAGACTTTTTTGAATTCCCGGAAATTAATCTCCGGATCAAAGTTGGTCGCAAAATATTTCCCATGACTTCCCGCGTTCACATCCAAGATATCGATGGTGTCGATACTATCGAAATGATGTTTAACGGCTAGAGCGCAGTAGGCGTTGACCACGCCGGGATCAAACCCCACACCCAAAATGGCGTTCACGCCCTTCCTTTTGCACCGGTCCCGACGTTTCCATTCATAGTTGGCATACCAGGGCGGGTCTTCGCAGACCTTCGCGGGGTCTTCATGAATGGCGGTGTCTAAATACGTCACGCGGGCGTTCAGGCAGGCTTCGAGAACCGACATGTTTACATAAGCCTGACCCAGGTTAAGCACGATTTCAGATTTAGTTTCTTCGATGAGATGGGTGGTAGCGGTGATGTCCATGGCATCGATCTGGCGTGAATAGATGCGCTTGGACGAATCTTTCACGTTCTTTTTGCGATGGATGCTCTCGATGATTTGGTCACACTTTTCCTGGCGTCGTGAAGCAATGCAGATGTCTCCCAAAACATCGTTGTGTTGCGCGCATTTGTGAGCCGCCACATGGCCGACCGCACCCGCCCCAATGATCAAAACGTTTTTTTTCACAGTATTTTCTCCTAAGACAAGTTTCCGACGTAATCGTCGTAGGTAAATCGTTTCACCACGTCCACACGGCCATCCAACCGCCGCACCACGATGCTCGGCATGGCCACCCCGTTAAACCAGTTTTTTTTCACCATCGTGTAACCGGACGCGTCCGCAAACGCCACCAAACTTCCCACTTTCAGCTTTTCGGGGAAAGAGTAGGTTCCAAACACATCCCCCGCCAAACAGGTCCGCCCCGCCACCATAAAAGGGTGAGGCCCGGTGGGCGCGGGGTCCATTTTAGCATCCGTGTGGTAGATCAACAAATCCAACATATGGGTTTCCACCGCGGCGTCCACAATGGCCACGTCCATCCCGTTATGTATAACGTCTAATACAGAAGTTATCAAAAATCCGGTTTGGGTGATGGAGGCTTCCCCCGGTTCAAGGTAAACCTGAACATTGAACCGCTGGGAAAAGGCTTTTAGTTTGGCGGCAAAGGCCTCCAGGGGATAGCCTTCTTTCGTAAAGTAAATTCCTCCCCCTAAACTCACCCATTCCATTTTCTCTAACAGGGGTGCGAAACGGGCCGCGATAGAATCAAGGAGGCGGGAGAAACTCTCCAAATCATCGTTTTCACAGTTGCAATGGAACATAAGGCCGGAGAGCACGGAAGCCACCGGCAGAATCTGGTTTAGGTCCCCCACCCCCAACCGAGAAAATTTCCGTGCGGGGTCCGCCAAATCAAAATGGGAATGGCTCACCCCAGGGTTCACGCGCAGTCCCAAAGGAACCCCTTGAACATCTGGCAGGAATCGTTCCAATTGCGAGAGCGAATTAAAGATGATCTTTGTGGAAAGGGGCCGAACGGCCCGAATTTCTTCGGGGGACCACGCCACGCTGTAGGCGTGAACTTCTTTTCCGAACTTTTCAGCACCCAAACGGGCCTCATAGAGAGAGCTGGAGGTTGTCCCGTCCATGTGGTTTCGCATCAGATCAAACACAGCCCAGGTTGAAAAACATTTCAAAGCCAACACCGACTTGGCCCCTGAGAGTTCCCTCACCCGCTGAACCTTCTCTAAATTACGAAGCAACCTTCCTTCATCAATTAAATAGTAGGGCGTCGAAACGGTGGAGCGCAAACCTTCTGCGATTTCTAAAATGGGTTTGTCTGTGATGGCCATAGGACTTTTGTGTTCCTGATTATACCAGGTTCGAAGGAAAGGACTAGGCGGAAATTTCCACAAACTTTTTTTAAATCCGTTGACTATCGCTATCGATGAGGTCCTCAAAAGAGTTGAGAAACATTTCGGTTAGGCTTTCAAATGATTCATATCCCCGTTTGAGAATTTCTGAGTGCAGGGGAGGGTTAAGCGGGATTGGTTTGTATCTCTAAGTGGGCTTTCACCCATTGAACATATGGCCCGTCCGTTTGAATGATGTGGGCGGCCAACCAGGTTCCCATAAACAGGGCCAACTCTTCACCCATGGTTTGGTCGCTCTCCAGGCACGCTTTGTACAGTTCATTCGTTTTGTGGGTTAACGCATCGTGTTGAGCACGATGGGCCGCATACCCCGGATAACGGGACGCCCGCATCGAACGTTCTTCATCATCAAAATGTTCCGCCACGTAATTGATCAGGAACCTTAAAACGTCGGCCACTGTTTCTTTAGAAGGAGAATCTTTAGAGGGGTCAAGGACAAGATTAACAAGCCGGAAAATCTCCTGATGTTGCAGGTCCACGTGCGGGAGACCCGTTCGATACGTTTCGGACCATTCTAAGGAAGCCATAAAGTCTCCTCAACATGTTCTATATTCAGCCTACCTCCACAGAGCATAATGCAAGAACGTCTTTCCCGCAAGGGAAACGAGGCAAAGAATTGTAAAGGTAAATTACTTTTAATCCAGATCCTTTTTGTCAAATTTGTAGAATGGTCCAAATGACAATGACATTCGACACTCTCTTGGCCGGGGGCGCCCTCTTGGTTGCCTTGAGCGTGGTGTTAAGTAAAACCGTGGATCGGTTAGGAATCCCAGTCCTCGTTGTTTTTATTGCCATTGGGATGTTGGCTGGGGTGGAGGGTCCCGGCGGATTTGATTTCGATAACGCATTAATCGCTAAAACGGTCGGTGTCGCAGCCCTGGTGTGCATTCTGTTCGCTGGGGGGTTGGATACGGATTGGACCACCACCCGGTCGGTTTTGTGGGAAGGTTTTTCCCTCGCCACCGTTGGCGTTCTTTTGACCGCGGGGCTCATGGCCGTGGGCGCGGTTTATCTTTTGAACTTTTCTTGGGGGGAAGGGTTTTTGTTGGGGGCGGTGGTTTCATCCACGGACGCGGCGGGTGTTTTTGCCATCCTTCGTTCTCGGCGAACCGGTTTAAAGGGGCGTCTACGCCCTCTCCTTGAATTGGAATCCGGGTCGAACGATCCCATGGCGGTATTTTTGACTGTCTTGATGGTGTCGTTTCTCCAGGGACATGGGGGCAGCTGGGCCCAATGGATCGTGGATTTTGGGAAACAGATGTCTCTGGGAATGCTTTGCGGGTTCGGGTTTGCCCATGCCGCGTTATTTCTGATCAACCGGCTCAAGCTGGATTTCGAAGGTCTCTACCCTGTTCTGACCCTGGCCCTGGTTCTTCTGTGTTACGGCCTCTGTTCCTCGATTGGGGGAAATGGATTCCTCGCGGCCTACGCCATGGGGTTGACCATGGCCCGTTACCCCTTCAGCCATCGTCGGACCATTCAACGCTTCCAAGACGGGGTGGCGTGGCTGATGCAGATCGCCATGTTCTTAACGCTCGGATTGTTGGTCTATCCCAAACAGTTGATCCCGGTGGCGGGCCCGGGCCTGTTCCTGGCGGCGATCCTAATCTTTCTGGCACGCCCCCTGGCTGTTTTTCTATCACTGGCGCCCTTTCGATTTAGTGTAAGGGAAAGGCTGATGGTGTCCTGGGTGGGCCTGCGCGGCGCAGCGCCCATTGTTTTGGCCCTTTTTCCCCTCCTGGGCGGGGTTCCTAACGCCCAAACCCTCTTTCATTTGGTTTTCTTCATTGTCCTGGCGTCGGTTCTCCTCCAAGGAACATCAATCCCCTGGATGGCGCGAAAATTAAAAGTGGATGAACCCCTGGCGGCCAAGCGTCGATACCCCCTGGAGTTCGATCCCATGGCCGGGTCCGACACGGACCTGGTGGATTTTTTCGTTCCTTACGGGAAAGGCGTTGCCGGAAAAACTTTAGTGGGGCTGAAGATGCCTAAAGACAGTCTGGTTGTTCTCATCAATCGCGACGAACGATTTTTTATTCCCACAGGGGACACCACGTTAGAAGAGGGCGACGTCTTGCTTGTGTTGCTTAACGCCCAAAATCTACCCTCCGTTCGCGAAATCCTCACCAAAGTGGACGCTGAAGAATAAGAAGGATTATTCCTTTTCCCTTTAGGGGTTCACCGGTTCCACGGTATTTTTAGGAACCCACCCTTTTAAACCTTTGGCGGGTACACCGATCTGAACCCAATCATTTAACGACCCGAGCAGAACCACCCGATGTCCTTCCGGGGCGATGAACCCCACTTTTTCTTGGTCACTGGGCCCCGTACGCGCCTCGGCTCGGGCCGTGAGGATCACGCCGTAGGGGATGGAAGTCTGCCGTTGTGCGGACACAGCCGCCGTGAGGAGAATCGCCAACAGGATTCCCGCCACCCAACGGCCCCACCACACCCATTCCCAATCCCGAAAAAGACCAAGACAGAGAAGCGTAAAAAAGATCACATTGATTCCCGTGGCCACGCCCCACAAAATCCCGGTCAGATCTTGCAAACCAAAGGATTCCGTTTCAGTTTCCCCCACCCGTTCCCGCACCAGGTTTCGGTTGTGGCGCGTGTCCTCATCTCGCGGAGCGGCTTCCAACGCGCGTTCATACCATAACCGAGCGAGCCCCATTTGACCCAATCGAAAATAGGTGTTCCCCAGGTTGTACGAAAGCGCTAACCCCCCATTGCCTGCGGCCACGAGATTCTCATAAACCTCACGGGCGGCATCGTAATTCCCTTCCTGGTAAGCCGTGTTCCCTTGCTCAAAGGTTCCCTCCGCCCTGAGGAATCCCCCCAACGCCAAGAGGGGGATGATGAGCAGAAACCGTCTCATGGGTTTTTCTCCAGGGACTGGATCAGTTTGACCAAGCGGTTTGCCCAAACGGATTCCATTTCACCCGAAGTCGGGGTGTAACGCGCTTGATCAAACGCTGTCCACAGTTCTTCCACCGATCGAATCAATTCGTCCCGATACCCCCTGGTGGTCAGTTCCCGCCGGAGGAATTCGGACGTCAGGCTTTGAGGAGAGGTCCGAACTTTAGCTCCCAAATAAACCAAAAAGGTCCGATGAAGGGATTCCAAGGAAGAAGCCTTATTAATTGACCTGAATGCCCGTCGTGCGGCGGACGGAGTCAGGCGTGTTTTCCCGTGCCGGACCACCAACCGGGCGCCCCACAAACCAACAAAGAAGATTCCCGGCAGGGTTTGGAGTGCCGGGAACCACGATCGGTCCCAAAGCGGAGGTTGTTGGGGCGCCACGGGTCCCTGGGTTTTAATAAACCGTATGTCGCGACCCATTTCGCGAACGCCTTCCGCGTTGGACGTGAACGAGATCCCGCCCCCGGCTTGAGGATCAGGATCTGCGGGGGACACCCGGAGGGACAAGGGCGATGAGCGAACAGTTTTAAACGCTTTCACCTGGGGATCAAAAAAAGAAAGCGTCAGGGACGGAAAGGTCAAATCGCCAGACACCTCGGGTTTCATGACAGTGGTAAACACTTTGGACCCTTGCATACGCCCGTTCTTTTTTTCAATATTCAAGCTGGACAGGGTTTCGTAGGTTTTAAACTCATGGGCGGCGGGGAATTTCGGTTGGGCCAAGGATTTCACGTTCCCCTCACCCGAAACAGTGACGGTCAGCGTCACCGGTTCGTGGACCTTGGCGGATTTCTTGTCAAAGGAGGCGTTGATTTCGAATCGTCCCACATCGCCTCGGTAAGAAGACGGCCGCCCTTCCGTCGGCACCGGCAGAACCGTGAGGACGATCGGATCGCTTCGTAACACCACGCCCTTTCCTTGTTGAAAAAAGTTCTGAAAAAAACCTCCCCCGAAAGGATCTTGAAAATCTTGAACATTGCATTCCAAGGAGGCCGGCCCCACCGTAAACTTTCCCGAACTGGTGGGAAAAAGGGCGGATGCCAGTTCCACCACTTGATACTGATTTCCCCCCACCGTGGCCACATATTGCCGTTGCGGGGGGAGGTCTTCAATTAAAAAACCCGTGGTTTCCGGGGCCTGGTAGCGAGGTTGGGTCATCAGTTGCAGACGGCTGTAGAATCGAAACAGCAAGGTGATTTGTTCACCCACGGTGGCCACCCGCTTGTCCACGGTGGTGGTCACAAAGAGGTCACGTCCCTCGTTGGCCGCGCTTTCGTGACGCACATTTCCCGAAAGAGGTGCGGACCCCGGCGGCGCCGCTCCCGAAACCACTTTTATAGCGATGGGTTCCGTGGTCAACGTTTGCCCAGCCACATCGATTGAGAGGGGCGGGATCACGTGGTCCCCCGGCGATTGGGGGGCCAGGGCATACGTAAAAACAATCGAACCGGATACCTGCCCATTAACGAAACTGAATTTTTGGTTTTGTCCAGCAAAAGTGGCCCGGAATCCCGGAATATCGGGTAACTGAGGTTGGGAGAGGTTCACCCGCCCCCCTTCCAACGAAAGCTGAAAGGTTAAGGTGTCGTTCATGCTGATGGTGGTCCTGTCTACTTTTGCCGTAAAGGTGAAAGTACTCCCCCAAGCCATGGAGGCCATTAAAACAAAAAGAAATAAAGCTCGTTTCATGGACGACATCTTACCAATCCTCTCCCGCCACCGCTTCAGGTTTTTGTTTGTCAGATTTTTCTTTGGCTTCTTTTTCTTGCTGAGCCAGGGCTTCCAAAAGACGTTCCGCGTCCTCGGGTGACATTTGGCCTGGTTTGGGTTGAGGTTCTTCTCCCTTGTCGTCCTTGGGTTTCCCATCGCCTTTCTTTTTTTCTTTTTGTTTTTCGTCTAGTTTTTTGGCCAATTCCAGATTGTGTTTGGCGTGAATGTCGGAAGGAACCAACCGAAGGGCCTGTTTGTATTTTTCAATGGCGTCCTCCAACCGCCCTTGGCGGTAATGGGCGTTGCCAGCGTTGTAGAGAGCGGCGGCCTTCGTTGGGGTGTGGGTGTTTGCCGAGGCTGATTTTTCAAAAGCCTCAGCCGCGGCCGCGTAGCTTTGTTCAATGTAAAGGGCCAGCCCCAAGTTGAACTGAGTTTCCGGGTTGCCCGGTTCTTTTTGTACCAAAGGCGCTAACTCTTCAGACCGGGGATACCGTCCCAGGGCTTCGGATCGTGCGGGAAAGAGGAGAACGCCAAGAATCACGCCAACGAAAAACCTCCCGGCCCGAATATCCCGGAACACCCGGGTCCAATGGCGCTGAACTTCCGGCCAAAGAAATTCCAACAGAAGAAGGAGAATCGCCAACGCCAAAGGCAACCGGAAATGGTTTTCCCCCTGGCCAAACACGCGGCTGTCCAAATCCTTTTTTTCCATGCGCCCGATCTCCTCAAGGATTTTGGTGATTTCCACTTCGCCCTGGGTGGCCGGGAAATAGGCGCCTCCGGTCTTGGCGGAAATTTTTCGGAGTGCGGGCTCGTCCATTTTAGAAAGAACGGTTTTGCCCTCTTTGTCTTTTTTGTAACCGGTCACGTCTCCGTTTGGGTCACGGATCGGAATAATCTCACCTTCTTTGTTCCCAAACCCGATGGTGAAAATGCGCAATCCGGCCTTGGCGGCCCGGTCCACGGCGGCGTCCAGCTGTTTGGAATGGTCTTCCCCATCCGTCAAAAGGACAAGGGCCTGGTGCCGCGCGGAATTTGAAGGAAACCCTGCCAAGGCCGTATCAATGGCCGCGGTCAGAGATGTGCCTGGCCGGGGAATCAAATCCGGCGCTAACAAATCCAACAGAGACCGTGCCGCTCCATAGTCCAGCGTGAGCGGGCATTGCAAAAAAGCGGTCCCAGCAAAGGCCACTAACCCCACCCGGTCCCCTTCTAACCGGTTGATCAATAAACTTAATTCCCGTTTCGCTTGGGTCAACCGGTTGGGTTTAACGTCTTCCGCCAACATACTGGTGGAAACGTCCATGGCGATCATCACATCCACCCCCCGCCGATGGACCTCTTGGAATTGCTGACCCCATTGGGGGCCCGCCACAGCCACCACCAAGAGAGACAACCCTAACAACAGGAACAACCCCTTCACCCACTGTTGCCGCCCTGTTCGAGCGTCCATCAACCGAGCCAACAGGTGAGGGTCCCCGGCTTGGGCCAATACCCGCGATTTCCATCGAAAAGTCGCTACCATTAAGATCAACGCCAGGAGCGGCACAACCGACCACAGGAACCCCGGGAGATAAACCCAGGTCATGGAATGCGCCTCCAAACGGTGGTCGCCAAAAGGGTTTCCAACCCGATCAACACGAACCCCAACATCAAAAAGAAAAAGTAGCGGTCTTTGTATTCCGCGTAAGTCTCCACGCGCACTTCGGTTTTTTCCATTTGATCAATTTCCTTATAAATCTGTTTCAGCGAATCGAAATCGGTCGCTCGGAAATAGGTCCCCCCGGTTCGTTGAGCCACCTCACGCAGGGTGGGTTCGTCCAATTCGTTTTCAGCGGTTTTAACCAGTCGTTTCCCGAAGAGGGGATCGTTAATTTCAATGGTTCCCCCACCGGGGGCCCCGGCGCCCACAGCGTATATCTTGATGCCGAAAGCGGTGGCCGCTTTTGCCGCCGTCACCGGGTCCACATCGCCAAAATTACTTCGCCCGTCTGTCAGCAACACAATAAGTTTGGTTTTGGCTTCGCTGTCTTTCAATCGCGCCACCGAGGCGGCAATAGCCGACCCAATGGCGGTCCTGTCCTGTTCAATGAGACCGATTTTGAGCTGATCCAAAAATCCCAAAAGAGATCCGTGGTCTAAGGTCAGTGGGCATTGGGTGAACGCATACTTGGCGAACAACACCAACCCGATGCGGTCGTCCGGCCGAGACGAAATGAATTGGCGCATGACTTCCACCGCGGCTTCAAACCGGTTACGGGGCTTAAAATCCAAACTGCGCATGCTGTCGGACAGGTCCAAACAAAGCACGATGTCGGTCGCCGGGGAAGTCACTTCCCGTCGTTCTTGACCCTCCTGGGGCCGAGCGAGGGCCACGATCAAAAGCCCCAGGCCCAGGAGCCGTAACCCGGTTCGAAGGATCTGGTCCACGGGCCGTTGGGCGAGGCCCCCGCCCAACAAAGCGAGAGACGAAAAGGTCACCTTGGCCCGAGCCAAAAACCCCCACCGGTAATCGTAATAAGCGAGCACGGGAAGGAGGGCCAGAAACCAAAGAATTTTGGGGTGAGCGAAAATCATTTACTCCCTCCCGTGGTTGGGGCGGGCTTCGTGGCCACCACAAAATCTCGAACCCGTTCAAAATCCGCCAATCGTTCTTCTTCCGTTGGTTCCAATTTAGCGAACTTAGCCAAATCCCCATCTTCTAAAACCGTGCGAAGCCCCATCCGTTGGTCCGTTGAAATGGAGATGAGTTTGAGTTCCGCGGCGATCTCCGCGGTGGTCCGATCCATGGCGGGCGCTTGAAACGCCCCTTCCAGATACGCCCGCAAAATATCCGTTAACCGGCTGTAAAAAACCTTGGCCGGTGCGGTAAGTTCTTCTTCCAATCGCCGCAGGTCTTCTAACGCACGAACATGGGGCGGCACCGGTGGCGGGCCCGGCGGTTTTGCACCCGGCCGGCCCGGTCGAAACCGAACCCACCAAACCAACACCGCTAGAACCACAAGGAGGATGAGGAGCCCAATAACCACCGGGCGGTTCCAGACTTTTCGGAGACGTCCTTTTAGCCCGTGGATATCTTTTGATTCTGCGGTCAGAACGCTTTTGACGGTCACGGGAATTTCAGGTGTTTTGACTTCGGATGTTTTCTTCTGTTCCGTGCAAGTTACGGTGAGTGCCGGAAGAGTGGAAACCCCCACATCGAACAAGGTCAGGGTGACCTGGAAGTCCCGTTCCACCTGATCGCCGCTTAGACGGTCCGGCCCGGACGAAATGGAAACCACTTCGAAAGGTCCCGCGGTCTTCTCCAAATCCAACCGACAAGCGCCAGGGGTGTCCGCCACCGTTTTAATCTGCAAAACCAATAAATCGCCCACGGTGGCTTCCCGGGGTTCAAGGGTTGTCTCCAAACGAACCTTCGCCAACGCGGTTGAGGCAACGAAGAAGAAAGGCAATAGGAGGGAGAGATATTTCATCTAGTGCATCCGTTTGGCCCGTTCGCGGAAAAAGCGAAGGAAGGACGGGGAATACGGTTTCCCGGTCTCGACAAAAATGGAATCCACGCCAGCCCGTCGGAAATCCCGTTCCAGGTTTTCCCGCCGTTCCCGTTGGGCCCGGTCAAACCGTTCCCCCACCCGTGTGGGATCCACCACCCGGGCACTCCCGGTTTCCGCGTCTTCCAACAACCATCGCCCCCTCGCCGGAAGACGTTTTTCCCATCCGTCTTCCACCGGAACCGTGATCACATCATGCCGCCGTTGGGCAATGGACAAGGTTTTCAAATATCCCTGGTCCAAAAAATCGCTGATCACAAACACCACGGCCCGTTTGCGTTGAACGTGGCTCAAATACTCCAAGGCAGACTTTAAGGAAGTTCCCGGATGTTGGGGTGAAAAACTTAAAACCTCGCGAATCAACCGAAGGGCATGCCCCCGGGTTTTGCGGGGCGGAATAAACTTTTCCACCCGATCGGAAAAGAGCACCAGCCCCGTCTTGTCGTTATTGGCCAGGGCCGAAAATGCCAAAACCGCCGTGATCTCCGCCGCCAATTCCGACTTGAATTGGTCCCGCGTTCCGAAATGGAGCGAGCGGCTGGCGTCCACTAAAAAGAGGATGGTCAACTCCCGTTCTTCCACAAACTTTTTGATGTGGGGGTGTCCTGTTCGGGCCGTGACGTTCCAATCAATGGACCGCACATCGTCCCCCGCCATATACTCCCGCACCTCAGAGAACTCCATCCCCCGCCCCTTAAACGTGCTGGAATACTGCCCCGCAAAGGTGTCGTTCACCAAGCGGCGGGCCGTAATCTCCAACGTCCGGACACGCTTAAGCACGTCCGCCGTCGTGGCTTGAGGTTTTTCGTCAGTTAAGGATGTCATTATCGTTCCTTACTTAAGAGGACTTTCAATTTTACCTCTCCCGCCAGGCGGGAGAGGGTGGCCAGATTCACCGGCCGGGAGAGGGGGTTGAAAACGCTCAAGCACCTCTACAGGAGATTTTTAAGCTGGCGCCCTCCCCGTTGTCCAGCGCCCTGCGGTGGATTTTAAGCCGGGAGACGGGGCTTTACGGAACATCCACCTCGTTAAAGATCTCCTGAATCACGTCATCGGTGGTTTTTTCTTCCGCCTCCGCTTCGTAAGTCAGAATAATTCGATGCCGCAAAACGTCCGGCCCAATATTTTTAATGTCTTCCGGGGTCACATAGCCCCGCCCACGCAAAAAGGCGTAGGCCTGGGCCGCTTTATGGAGCGCCAAAGTGGCCCGCGGGGAAGCCCCAAACCGGATCAGGTTCTTTAACCGTTCCAACCGTCCTTCCGGGTTCCGGGTGGCCGTCACAATGTCCAAAATGTAGTTTTTGACCTTTTCATCCACATAAATTTCGTCCACCACACGCCGGGCTTGTCCAATGCGCGCCAATGTAATCACTTTTCGCGCGGTGGGTGGCTCAGGCAAGCTCATCCGTTCCATGACTGTTCTTTCCTCGTCCCGGGTGGGGTACGTCACCTTCAGCTTCAGCATGAACCGGTCCACCTGGGCTTCCGGCAAAGGGTAGGTGCCCTCTTGCTCAATGGGGTTTTGGGTGGCTAAAACAAGGAAGGGGTCAGGGAGCGGGTAGGTGGTGTCCCCAATGGTGACCTGACGTTCTTGCATGGCTTCCAGCAAGGCGCTTTGGACTTTCGCCGGGGCCCGGTTGATTTCATCGGCCAAAAGCAGGTTTGAAAATACAGGCCCTTTTCTGACCGTGAACTGTCCATCCTTCGGAAGGTAGATCAATGTTCCGACGACGTCCGCGGGCAACAGGTCTGGGGTGAATTGAATGCGTTGAAATTGGGCCTCGATGGCGGAAGCCAGGGTGCGCACCGAAAGGGTTTTCGCGAGCCCCGGCACCCCTTCCAGAAGAAGATGCCCATGGCCCAAGAGCCCCACCAGCATGCGTTCCAAGAGGTACCGTTGTCCCACAATCACGCGGTTTAACTCCGCCAACACCTCTTCCACGAAAATACTCTCTTGTTTCACTTTCTCATTGATGGCGCGAATATCGCTGGTCATGGTTCTCCTCCCAAAGGTCAAATCCGGTTACGGAAGTATATTCTATTTAGGAACAAATAAAATTTCAAGCTATCGGATCCACATGGAATATGTCATTATCCTACGCTTAGGGAACAGGATTACACTAGACCTACGTATTCATTCCCCAAAAGTTCCCCCGAGCAAGGTCCAATTCGGTGGCCCCCTCAAAAGCAGAACCGCAATTGACACAAAGGTCGTTGCGGTCTAATTATTTCAATAAAATCGGAGACGCTTAATGCCTTTTTCACAATTCAATCTTCATCCGGATCTGGTGCGGGCCATTACCACTTTAGGGTTTAAGTCGGCCACACCCATCCAGGCCCAGGCCATTCCCCCCGCCTTGGAAGGCAAGGACATCTTGGGATGCGCCCAAACGGGTAGCGGAAAAACCGTGGCCTTTGCCTTGCCCGTTCTTCACCATTTGCTCACCCACGAAGGGGACGGCCTGCGCGCCTTGATTTTGGTCCCCACCCGCGAATTGGCCACCCAGGTTGAACGGACGTTTCGGGAATGCGGGCGGTATACCAAGTTCAAGACCGCTGTGATCATTGGTGGGGTCAGCCAGTCCATGCAAATGAAGGCGGTCCAAAAAGGGGCGAACATCGTGGTCGCCACCCCCGGTCGCTTGTTGGACCATTTGCGCCAGGGCAACTTTACTTTGAAATATGTGGAACAACTGGTTTTGGACGAAGCCGATCGCATGTTGGACATGGGGTTCCTGCCGGACATTAAAGAGGTTCTGAAGCACGCTCCCGTTAAACGGCAGACCCAAATGTTTTCGGCCACGTTGCATGCGGACGTGGAACGTATCGCCGCTTTCGCCACCAACGACCCCCTGCGGGTTGAAATCGCACGCCCCTCCACCGTGGCGGAAGGCATTAGCCAAATTCTCTACCCCGTCATCCAGTCCCAAAAGACGGGTCTCCTGCTAACGCTTCTGAAATCAACGGAAATGCGGTCGGTGTTGGTTTTTAGTCGGACGAAGCATGGGGCCGACAAAATCGCGGATCGGCTCCATGAAGAAGGGTATAAGGTCGGGACCCTCCACTCCAACCGGTCCCAAAACCAACGGCAAAAGGCCATGGACGATTTTCGCCAAATGCGTACCCAGATTCTCGTGGCCACAGATATTGCCGCCCGAGGCATTGACGTAAAAAACATCAGCCACGTGGTCAATTTCGATGTGCCTCGCTTTCCGGAAGATTACGTCCACCGCGTGGGTCGTACGGCCCGCGCCTACGGTGTGGGAGACGCCATTCTATTGGTGGACCCCATGGAAGGGTCTTTTGTGAAGGCTATTGAACGTTTTATCCAGGTGACGTTCCCCCGGGCGACGATCCCTGGGTTTCAATACAATAAGCCTCCGAAGCATGGTCCACGCCCTGCCCCGGCCCACCGACCCAGAGAGGGGCAATCTTTTGGGAATAAATCGCGCCCTACCCCCCCGAACGCATCGGTTGATCATCCCGCCAAACGTCCGAACGTGGGATACGCCTTTCGAAACAAGTTTAAATCGGGTGGACCTTCTCGTGACAGTCGTCCCCCCCGGCCCAGCGGTGGGGACCAACCGTTCCGAAACAAATTCAAGTTCCGTGACGGCAGTGGAAAACCGTTCAACAAATTCCCGCGCACGGGCGGCGGACCGTCGTCTGGCAACAAGTTTAACCGACCACCACGAGACGAATCTTTCGGCAATCGGGAACCCCGGCCCGTTGGCGGGGACCAACCGTTCCGAAACAAATTTAAGCCCCGTGACGGCGGTGGAAAACCGTTCAACAAATTCCCGCGCACGGTTGGCGGATCGTCCTCTGGCAACAAGTTTAACCGACCCCCACGAGACGATTCTTTCGGCAATCGGGAACCCCGGCCCAGCGGTGGGAACCAGCCGTTCCGAAACAAATTCAAGCCCCGGGATGGCGGTGGAAAACCGTTCAACAAATTCCCGCGCACGGGTGGAGGACCGTCCTCTGGCAGCAAGTTTAACCGCCCACCACGAGACGAATCTTTCGGCAATCGGGAACCCCGACCCGGTGGCGGGTCTCCCTCTTTTGGCAATAAGTTTCCTCGCCGTGACGGCCGCCCTTCTTTCGGGGATAAGAACAAACGTCCCAACGATGGTCGGTCGTTCAATTACAAACCGAAAGGTCCCGGTTCATTTCGTGATAAATTTCGTGGAAAATAAACTCAAAGGATAAACCATGCCCGCTTTCTTCAAACCCAGACGTCGTCGTGGCCCCGCCGGCCCCAACAAAAACGAACAAAAGGTCTTGCGTCGTGCCGAATCGGAGCGCGGTCCCCGCGCTGGCGGATCATTGAAAGATCGCTTCCCCGCGGTGGAGAGTGTGTCCCTCCAATTCAAGGTTTTTAACCCCCAACAGGAACTCTATGAAGAAGGCTCACGAAAAATCGAATCAGAAGATCCCTGCAACTTTATGGCCCCATGTCCGGGGCGGTGCGGTGGGGAACGCGGAAGTTTTGATCTGACGGGAGAAATGACCACGGCTTTCGAATTGGGCCGGGAACGAGCCGAAGGACGTATGGTGTGCCAGGAAACCATGAACATCAGCACCGTCAGCGCCTGCGATTTTCGTTTGGAATGGAAGTCAAAGATTACCTACGTTCAAGAATAAGCTTTTTTGAGCCGCTGAGGGGACGTTCTCAACAAATCAATTAACTGAGCTGGGGAACAAGATCTGTCAAAGCAAATCCCCGTTTCATTTCTCTCAAACGTGCCCTCCATTTGTTCTTTCAAATCCGCTTCATGAAGGAAACTACCCACGGCACCAAGAAACCGCATATTTCCCTGATGCGGCTAGGCTCGAATATTATCATTTCCTTTTTATGGGGTTCCTGTTCCTCTTTGCGTCATCCAGCGTGTTCACGATGAAATGGGTGTCGAGCTCTCTATGGATATTCCCCACCGAAAAGAGATCAAACCATTCTCAGGGGCGAACACCAATGGATCCACTTGAAGCGAAGCGAGTGGAGTAGGATCGATTGGCTGGTTCCCCAGCTGACGCTGTCCGCGGTCTAAACCCGTGTGATTCCTATACCATCAAACCAATTAAAAAATAGAGTAACATGAATTGCAAATACGACTGGGGGACAGCATGTCGGTGTCAGGGACGGGATCGCATAATCCATTGGAAACGAGCTCGCGATCCGTTCTTTTGGGTTTTCTTGCTCTTTTAGGTCTCCTGGCCTATTGGCCCGTCTTGAGGGTTCCGTTTATGTGGGACGACCCCCAAATGATCCTGTCCAACCCTCACATTATGGGATGGACGTGGGATAACCTCAAACACACGTTTACCCATGATGTTTTTAATCAGGGAATTCCCTATTACCGACCTCTTCAAACCCTGCTCAATATGGTGGATTTTTTTCTCTACGGGATCCGTCCATGGGGATACCATCTCACCAATCTCCTGATCCATATTCTCAATGTGGCGGTACTCTTCCTGGTGTTGGGCGAACTTCGTTTTTCACGTGATTCGGCGTTTTGGGTGGCGGGCGCTTTTGCTGTCCATCCCATCATTGTTCAGGAATTGATGGTCGTGGCTGGGAGGGCCGAATTGTTATCCAGTTTTTTCGTTCTCCTTGGGGTGTGGGGGTGGGTAAAGGGAACCCGGTCCGGTTGGGTTTTGTCCTTCCTTTGTTTGCCATTGGCAATTCTCTCTAAAGAAAGCGGCGCCGCCCTCCCCTTTGTTCTCGCGTTCGTGGCGGCCACAAATTTTTCTTTGAAATCGAAGTGGAAACTCCTTCTTCCCCATTTCGGTTTGCTTGCGTTGTATCTTTTTCTTCGGCACCATTTTTCGGGAGAAGTAGCACCGACCACAGGTTTTTTGGAAGGGCTTCGGTTTTGCCTGTTTCAAGCGCCAAAAATTGTTTTTGTCTATATTCGACTTCTTTTCGTCCCCTGGAACCTTCATTCCCATCGCTACCAGCCCGTGCCCGGTGGGGAGGCCATTGTTCTGTTGTGTTTGGGGGTGGTGGGATTGGTCTGGGGGTTTGCCTCCCCCCGCCGGCGGGGAAAGACGCTCCTATGTCTGGGGTGGTTTTTTTTAATGCTCCTTCCCAAAATTCCTTTGTTGGCAACCAATTCATTAATGTTGGAGCATTGGGTCTATTTAGCGGGCATCGCCGTATATGGACCCTTCATTATCTGGATTTCAAAAACCAGGTTCCCCTGGCTGGCGGGGGTTCCCCTCCTTTTTTGGATGGGAATGACTCAATTCAACATTCACGTTCGTGGGAGTGACGCCCTCAACTATTCCTATTCGGCACAATTTTCAGCCTCCCCATGGCTGAGGCATAATTGGGGGCGGGATTTACTCCTCCGGGGATACCCCGATAAAGCGGCGGCTCTCTTTCAAGAAGTGATTCAACGTCATCCAGAAGATATTCAAGTCCGGAACAGTTTGGGCTTGGCTTATCTGGCCATGGGCGACCCTACACGGGCGGTTGGAGCGTTGGAGGAAGCCAAACGATTAAAACCATTCGATCCCACTCCCTTAGCCAACCTTGCGGTTGTGTATTTGAGGATTGGACATTTTGCGAAAGCTCTGGAATTTAACGAAAAAGCACTTCATTTGGATCCCAGTTTTGTGGAGGCTCTATTTGGTAAGGCTGAAAGTCTACGGGCCTTGGATCGTTGGCCGGAAGCCATCGATGCCTATCGGGCCACGATCCTCCTGAACCCGGTCCGTTGTGATGCCCGGAACAATTTGGCGGGCCTATTGGCCCAATCGGGAGACCTGGTCGGGGCTCAAACAGAAATGAACAAAATTATCCTAATTAATCCGGACTACCCAGGCGTTCAAGAAAATTTGAACCGATTAAAACGCCTCATAACGCCCTCTAAATGAGCGGTTGTATTTATTCCGTTTTCGATGTAAGTTAATGGGGAAAGAGAACACCATTCAAAGGGGTAACTATGAACACAACCGGCGATTTGTTTTTATCTCTTCTTTTATTTGGTCTGGCGGTCTTTATGTTCGTCGCCATGTGGAAGGTTTTTACGAAGGCAGGGAGACCCGGCTGGGCTTGTTTGATCCCCTTTTATAACTTGTATGTATTGCTGAAGATCGGTGGAAAACCCGGGTGGTGGATTCTCCTGCTTTTGATCCCCCTGGTTCAACTTGTTTTTGGTTTTTTGACAATGCTCGGGGTCGCGGAGCGGTTTGGGAAGGGAATCGGGTATGCGGTAGGGCTCTTTTTGATGCCTGTTATCTTTTATCCCCTCCTGGCATTCGGAAACACCACCTACTCTCCGCCTGCCGAAGAGTAATTCTTCTTTCCGTTATCGCCCCCGCAAGAAAACGATTCGGTAGGCGATAAGAACTAAAAAAGACCCGATGACAGGGGTAATAAAAATCTGAAACCCGGCCAGATAAAAGGTCGTGACACGGGGTGAGATAAAGCGGCTCAATAAAGCCCCAGCGATGCCCAAAAACAAAACGAACAAGAACCCACCAGGGTTCCTTTTGGGAATGAGGATGTAGGCCACAATCGCTGAAAAAAATCCCACCACCGCTGTCCCAAGAAGGCCCATGCTGGCCAACTTTCCCAGATAAGAAAGACTTGCGTTTGGTTCCACTGGGGTCATTTACTTATTGAGCGGGTTCAGTTTCAACCGGCAGAACGTCTGTGGTCACCGATCTGGAAACCACCGGGTTCGAAACGTTGCATTTCATGGGGTTCCAAGGGCACTTTCGGCTGAGAAAAAAGCCGGCCAAAAAGCCTAAAAGAACCAAGAAAAATGCTTTAAAACAGCGGCATCCCACGCCATTGGAACAACGGGACGTTGGTTTATCCGAACAACATTTTCCCTGGGACTCACTGGTTTCTTTATGTTCAGTCATAAGCCTTCCTCTTGTGAAATTATTGGGTTCCTCATCATCATATCAAAAACGGACCTGTAATCCACCGTGTAGGCGATTCACAATGGTCTCGCCAAAATCCCCGTCGTAAGAAATGATGAAAGAAAAATAATCCGATAAACTCGCGGAGAAATCAGCCCCTAAAAGGATCGTTTCTTTTGACGACCCTGACGGGGCAACCGCAAAGGAACCCGGTGACCCGGCAAAAGAGGCTTCGAGAGACGACGGATCAACGAATTCATGCCGCCAGGCGGTACGGATTTCCATCCGGTCACGTGTGTCCTCCGTGAGTTGGTGTTGAATTCGTGCCCCGAAATGAGTGGCAAATGAGTTTTGAACATTTTCCCTTACATCGAGAGAAAGGGCTCCGGCGCCTGTCTCGTTAAAGGCGTCAACGGTTTGGCGGGCCATATGGATCCCCGCCACCGGAACCAAGTCCCAATCCCCTTTTTTTATGGGGCGACCGGCTTCTACCCCCGCGGCGAAGGCAAGACTTCCTGTGGTCCCTTCTGCCTGGCGGACCTCCGAGCCCACTTTTACTTTTCGGGTGGAGGTGAAATCCGCGGACTGAACGGCCATCACACCATCCACGTAATACGTTTCCTGGTTGAAGCTCCCGTAGAGACCGGGGGTGAAACTTTGTCCATCCAAATTAAAATCGTCGGACCCACGTTTTGTGGTTAGGAGAGCGTAACCCACACCCAGGCCCAGGGTCCAATGGGGTGAAAAGCGGTAATCCAACCCTGTGGTGAATCCTCCCGCGATCTGATCCCCATTGGGGAGATCCCCATCATTTTTCAAGCTGGCGTAGGAAGCCTCTCCGGTCAAAAAGGCACCCCATTTGGTTTCGATAACCAAGGAGGGATCTTTGTATCCATAATCATAATCCGACGCCCCCGCCGCAGCGGTTAAGGGACCCCAGCGGGAAAAAGACTGTCCTTGATCATACCCAAAAGCTCGGATCCCGCCCCGTGTGGTCCGGGCAAAATGAAGTTGGCTGAATAAGGTTTGGGAGAACCCACCTCGCTGGGCGGCCCCCACGTTCGAGATCGCTTCATAGGGTTGAGGAGAAAATGTTTTCAAGCTGCTGATAAGTTCCCCTTCAGGTAAAACATTCAATTGGCCCATCACAAGTTTCAAATCGCCCTCCGCGCTGGGATAAAGGTCATCCAAATAATTCCCCACGGCGTGTTGGTTTGAGGTAGGTGTGAAAGAGGCAAACGGGGTCTTGATGGCGGTGAGAACCGTCGCGGTCGAAGTGTAATCCAATTGAAACGTGAGCGCGGTGCCGCCGGACGTGAAATCATAAATATCACCGCCGAAAGATCCCGCATTGATCAGGGTGTAAGTCGATGTCCCAACAGGAAGGTAACCTGGATCCACCCCAATGGTAAGTAAGCCCCCCCGGTTCGCTACACCGGTTACGTTCAACCGATCGTGATTCATCCCGGGACCAAAGAGAGTCAATTGAAGATTCCCCCCCGTTTGAGTGTAGTCCCCTAAAACCTCAATGGTCCGGTTAACCCCATCGGTTTTTAAAGTCCCCCCATTTAACGTAAAGGCCCCCGTCCCCAGGGCAACGTTTGAACCTATCGCTAAACCGCCTTCCGTAAGCGAGGTTCCCCCCGTGAACGAATTGGTGCCGGTCAACGTCACCGTCCCCGAACCTCGCTTTTCCAGGGTGCCGGATCCGGAAAGGTTCCCCGCGTAGACTCCCCCAAAAGACTGATCAAAAACCACTGCGGCATTGTTGTTAAGAAGGATGTTCCCTTGCAATCCCAAGGTGTTCCCCCGAAGAGTTCCCGAGGAGACGGTGGTCCCCCCCGAATAGGTATTGGTTCCTGTCAAAGTAAAGGTTTCCCCACCCGTTTTCGTAAGGGTCCCACCAACCCCCGTGATGGCCCCGGCAAACGAACTGGCCACAACCGAACGAATCGTCAGGCCCGCACCAGAAATATCAACGGTGCCTCCCTGGGTTCCCCCCCCGTTTAATTCCGAAAGGGTGAAATCAAAACCGTTTAAATCCAGGGTAGCCCCCGCGGTATCCGCCAATGAAAAAGCAGTGTCCGCCCGGAAAGCAGTGGCCGTACCCGCCCTTACGGTTCCCTGTTCGATCACCGTTCCGCCACTCCATCCGTCAGAGGTGTTGTCGCCAGAAACGATCAAAACACCGTTCCCGGTTTTCGTTAACCCCGCAGGACGCAATTCCTGCCCCCCGTCCTTGATCCCCCCAGCGGCTGTTAAATTAAACCCGTTGGTATCAATCACGGGGCCGGTGGGTTGTGGAAATCCCTCCTCCACCAGAGTCAAAGCCCCTCCGATGGTCACATCCGATACGATTTTCAGAATAGCCCCGTACGTCATTTCGGCCGCGGGCAACTGGGTGTTGGAGTTGATCACAACCGTGGCATTATCAATAGAAACCGAAGTAGAAACCGCCGCATTAAACCACACCTCGTCAGCCAGCGTGACAGCAAGATATTCGAGGCCCAGCAACGGTCGGTTAAAAATAACGTTAGCCCCGCCGTAAACGGTAAAGCGGGCCCCGGGACTGGTGATGGTCGAGTTGATGACAAGGGTCCCACTCTTGGCCGCAATATGTTCCAACCCGACCAAGGGCCCGGTGAACCCCACCCTCTGGGTCTCCAAAGCGTTGTTCTCAATGGTTCTGTCGTCCCCCGAAAACGTGACCGTGTTCCCTGCCAAAGAAAAGGAAGCTGCCCCGGAAGAAAAAAAGATCTTCTCGAGGCTCAGATTAGAAAAATCGTTGACATTCCCGGTGGCGTTTCCCGAAAAATGGATTGTATCCCCGTCCGCCGGAGCGCCCAAGTTCCAATTCTCATCCGCAGACCATTCCCCGTTTCCCGTCCCTCCCACCCACGTTTGTCCTACCGTATTAACCGATGAATCTCCCCAACAATATCTCCCCCCCAAAAAAAGGATAGAGAGAACTCCACCTACCAAAACACCCAGAACTCGTATTGTTAACATGGTTCTTTCCCCCTTGAAAAATTGATTAACAAAATCCCCGCTTAACTATTTGTTCCATCGCTTAAAAACCAATGAAGTATTAACTCCACCAAAAGCGAAGTTATTCGACATGAAGTAATTTGTCACTATTTGTCGAGGTTTGTTTTGAATGTAATCCAACCTCCCACACCGATCATCAACGGTCTCTAAATGAAGTGTAGGAGAAAACCAACCTTCCCTCAACATCTGAATACCCATCCAAGCTTCCAAAGCGCCGCAGGCGCCTAATGTGTGCCCCATGTAACTTTTTAGAGAACTGATTGGTTTTTGATTTCCAAATAAGCGACTGGTGGCTAACGATTCGGCGATATCTCCCAATTCGGTAGCGGTGCCATGGGCATTGATGTATCCAATGTCTTCTATGGAAAGATTCCCATCTAATAAAGCAAGTCTCATCGCTTGTTCCATTCCATCCGAACAGGGGTTGGTGATGTGCGCTCCGTCGCTATTGGTCCCAAACCCAACGACTTCGGCAAAAACAGGAGCTTTCCGATTTAGGGCATGTTCAAGCTCCTCTAAAACAAGAGCCCCAGCTCCTTCCCCAATGACAAGTCCATCCCGGGCTGCATCAAAAGGTCTTGGGGATCGAAGAGGGGGTTGGTCTTGAGTGGAAGTTGCAAACATCACATCAAAAACAGCAACAGCCGCTAAATGTAATTCTTCTGCCCCCCCAGCGATCATTAGCTGCTGATAACCATCTCGAATCGATTCAAACGCAAATCCAATGGCCTGGCTGCCCGAAGTACACGCTGAACAGGTTGGAATAACACGTCCTTTGATTTTAAAAAACTGGGCAAGGTTTGCGGCGCAGGTGTGACTCATTAACTGGATGTAGGTGTAGGGGGATAACCCTTTTAAACTTTTATTCATGGCTAAGGCGCGGAAATAATCTTCAATGGCAGGCGGGGAGCCTGAAGTTGATCCAAAGGCCACACCACAAGATCCATCGGTCAATGCCGGATGATCCAATAACTCCCCTACGCGAAGGGCATCTTCAGTGGCTTTAGCGGCCAACAAGGAGACTCGCCCCATGGTCCGTGTTTTTTTTCTTTCCCATTCGGGTGGAGTTGAAAATTGACACGGCGCAGCAAGGCGGCTTTGGAGCCCTTCGCAATGGGCCCAATCGTTGTTCAGTTGCACACCAGAGATTCCACCTTTCAAAGATTCCCTCACACTGGGCCAATCGTTTCCAATCGGGGAGACCCCTCCCATTCCAGTGACAACAACTCGTTTTTTCACACCAACCCTCCATTTACAGAAATGACCTGACCCGTGATGTATGCCGCTCCCTCTGACAATAGGAAATTCACTGTGGCCGCGACTTCCTCCGGACGACCGAGTCGTCGCATGGGAATATGGGGAACAATTTCTTCACGCGTTTCATCCGACACCATGGAGGTATCTATCAGCCCAGGGGCAACGCTGTTTACAGTAATTTGTCTCTTGGCTAATTCCTTTGAAAGGGCTTTCGTTGCCCCGATAATTCCCGCTTCTGCGGCGGAATAGTTCACTTGACCCCGATTCCCGATCATCCCCGATACGGAGGACAATGTGATAATCCTTCCGCCCTCTTTTAAATGGATCATGGGCATGACCAGGGGAAAAAGAACATTATAAAAAGCATCCAAGTTTGTCCTGATAACGCGGTCCCAATCGACCCCACTCATCCCAGGGAAAGGACCATCCGCAATAACCCCCGTCGCGCAAACAACTCCCCAAAAGGCTCCGTGATTTTCGATGTCTTTGTTTAGGACATCCCCCACCTCAGCACGCGCGGTGACGTCAAAAGAAAGAAGGTCGACGTTTCTCCCCATCTCTTTAATTTCGTCGGCTATCCTTTCGACAATAGCGCGCCGAGAATGGGAATGCAGCGTCACATCAAATCCTGCTTTGGCAGCGCATCGCGCAATAGATGAACCAATCTCACCACTCGAACCGGTAACGAGTATACGTCGTCTGGTCATTTTTCCCCCTGAAGTAACTCCTCCATATGGGCAGGACGATAGACATTCAATTCAGCTAAGGCAACAGGTCCCCCCCCCCCCCCTAGGTAAACCGTACAAGAAAACGAAAAAAGTTCACCCTCCCCCCATAAATGTTTGGCGTGAACATGAAGGATTTCCCCCATTCTAAAAAAAGGCGTATGGAGTTCCAATCGTCTTGCCCCAAGCAAGAACCCGATCTGTGGGTGGCCCCCATTTTTTCGAGCGACCACCCCGGCGTGGGCAGCGACTGTCTGGGCCATGTATTCGAGAGTAACCCACGCGCCCAAAACCCCATTCTCAAGAAAAAGAGAGTCCGGATGGATAAGGACATCGCAGACTGTTTCATTTTCGTTGTGGGATAAAACATTTCGAAGGAGAGAAATCCTCCCTTTATGTGGGACAACAGTTTCAGCGGGCAGTGGGAAATCTATTTGGACCAGTGCCACAAATGCCCGCCTACCAATAATTCAAATGATTTTTCCTTACCCTCGAGCCAGCGCAGAAAATCTAAACCGTTTACCCCACTAAAGCATTCCACGGGTGGGGGCCGGTATGTTCCATTTTCAGGTGATGATAATTCAAAAGAGAGACGGACCCCATTCCCAATAGAGGCCCTCGACAAAAGGAGGGCAATAGCGTAGGGGATTCTCTCCTCATCCACTAAGGGTTCAAAAATGGTGGGGACCTTATCATCAGCGACCACGAACAGAACATCTTCATTCCCCTCCTCGCGAAGAAGGCCCAGCGCGTCTAAAAATCCATAACCAAAAGAACAAGATCCCCCTGCCACGGATCGAAGTGCCCTTTCATTCCCTGTGGCCATACTGAAGAAACTCCCGGAAGTATGGTGAACCGAATGAGAGAAACCCGTGGGGGAGACAGGTTCTCCTTCCGCCATCTGAGAAAGTAATTCCATTAAAACGGACATTTCCCCATGGCGGGAGGCGAAAACGAGTGGGACATTTTTTGGGGAAACCGCCCCTTCTTGACAACAAACCAATGCCACCGCGGTTGACATGCGACTGACTCTACCCATTCGCCGACGCATCAGGGATGGAATTTCATGGATAACAGGGTCCGGGCTTTGTTCCATCGAAATCTTAGGCTGATGAAATAAATGATTCCATTCATTTTTAGTAAAGGTTCCAGGGATCCATCCTGCCCACGCTCTCAAGAAAACTGAAGGCGTATCCCTTTTCATCGCGGATCACCTTGGCCAATGATCACAGAACAGTTGCTTCCACCAAAGCCGAAAGAATTACTTAAGAAAGCAACCTTTTCTGTCAAATCAATGGAATCTCCCACTCTAACCAAATTTAAAAGAGGGAGCGATTCATCCGGGTGGCCGTCCCATAAATGGGGCGGGAGAAGAACGTTCATTTCAGACGCGTGGGTTAAGGTAAGCCAACACAATCCAACCTCCATGGCCCCAGCCGCCCCCAGAGTATGACCTGTCATCGCTTTGGTTGAACTGCACGAAACTTTCGGGAACAATTCCGCCACGGCACGAGCTTCCATTTGATCATTTAAAACGGTCCCAGTCCCATGTAGATTAATATATCGAATTTGATCTTTCGATACACGCGCATCTTGGAGTGCCCGCGTCATCGCGTTCATGGCCCCCCCCCCATCGGGCCGAGGGGCCGACATGTGATAGGCGTCCGAACTTTCGCCCACCCCCCATAATTCTATGCCTGGGCCGTGCTTCTCTAAAACGAATAAGGCGGCCCCTTCACCGACAACAAATCCATTCCGATTTTTGCTCATGGAATTTGATGGTTTAGGCGAAATGGCCTCCAAGGCCATAAATCCTTCGACGGTCAGCCGACACAAGGAATCCGCCCCTCCAACAATCACAGCATCGCACCAATTATCCCGCAATAAAGCGCGAGCCGAAGCGAAAGCCTTGGCGCTGGATGAACAAGCTGTTGAAAGGGTGTATGTGGGGCCACGAATCCCCGCAAGCTTTCCAAGAAATTCAGAAACTCCGCCTAATTCGTGTTGCACGTAATGAAACTTTTTTGGGAATTCTCCTTGGCCCCGACGGATCGCGAACGCTGTTTCTGTCGCTCCAACACCGGACGTGCTGGAACCCAAAACAACCCCCACGCGATGGGCACCATAGGATGAAACAATTTGCGTCACCTTTTCTTTAATTTGCTCGAATGCCGTAAATACCAGCGCGTTATTCCTACAATGATAAAGGGTCAGGTCCTCTGGGAAAACCACATCCTTTTCATTTATAGGGACACGACCAACCCGAACATTGTTTTTTGATAAGGGGCCGCCCAAGGGAACAAAGCCTTTCTGCTCACCCTGAATAAGGGAATGCCAAATTTGGTCCGTAGTAATTCCCAGAGCGTTCACCATTCCCAGGGCGGATAAAACATAGTGAGGAGGCGTCATGATTCGGACTTTCTTTGACCAGCGATGAGCGGTAAAGGTGAAAGGAAAAAAGAAACCAACAACCCAAGGAAGGCGGTTTGTCCGAGTGCCGATATAGCGGGAGTTCCACATAAACTGAGCAGGCCAAAGGACCCCATTGTTGTGCAAGCGCTCAAAGACACGGACAATGAAGACGGTTCCTTTAGTTCAGGACAACGAGACGCCTCAAGGAAAAAGATCGTGTAGTCCATCCCCATGGCCATGACAAGAACGGCAGCCAGCGTGTGAAAGATAGTGAGTGGAATATGCAACCATCCTAAAACCGAAAATGCAATCAATACGCCTGACAATGGCGGGATCATTGCGTATCCCCCTCCCCGGATTCCGTATCGAAAGAGGAGAAATAAACCCGCCACAAAAGCGGCCCCCACCACCAACACCATGCTTTTCGTTCGATAGCGAGAAAGAAGATTCGAATATTCCTCCACCTGATCAAATAAACGAACACCAGGCATCCCGTGGAGCTCCCTTGCGAGGGTTGCGCTATTGGTAACGCCACCAGCCAAGGCGGTGCTGGCGTAGCCATGGGGGGTCCTCCCGATCCACAAGTGACGAAACCTTTCTGACGCAGGATTGCCGAGCCATTGGTCAGGTTTAAAAATAAGAGGGGGCTGGCGCAGATCATTAAAAAATCGATCCGCAACGAAAGGCGACAATCCTATTTTCTTAAATTCCTGACGAACATGGAGTTCCTTTTTTAGAAACGTTGATCGAATCAATTGGGCGTTTGAATCCTGTCGTTCAAAACTTGCAATAAAGGGAGCCAAGCATTGAAAAGAAGAGAGATCTCCTTTTCGACCCAATACGGTCAAACGATTAAAAAGACTTTCTTGCCGTTTAAGTAGCTCTTCCTCTGTTGAGGCCTCCACCAAGATGAAGCGGTTTCCACCAAAATCCCCATACTGTCGGACGCGTGCGTCTTCTTGGAGAAGTGCAGGAATGTTGTTTTGGAGTCGTCGAATATCGTCGTTAAAGTGCGTTCGACTTAAACCAATTCCAATTCCAAGAAAGAGGCAAAAAAAGATGGCGGCATTTCTCTTGGGTGCATTTCTGTTCCAAAAACGAGAAAACAAAGAAAAATAGAGCCCCACTCCTTTATGGAAATGAGGGAGGGCTCCAGGGATCCCCATGTGGGTGGAAAGATGTGGGAGCCAAGCGTAAACAGTTAAAAGGGCAATCGCAAGTCCCACAGAAGAAAATACGGCAATTTGTTGTAAGCCAGGGAACGGCGCAGCCGCCAGAGCCATATACCCCATAACGCTCGTTACCATACCCATAAATAAGCCCGGCCCCAGTCGATGGAGCGTATCCATGGGGTCTTGTTTCAATGGCCCGAAAGATCGGTGGGCAAGGTAATGGATCGGGTAATCGATAGCGCATCCGATCAATGTTGTGCCAAAGGTGAGCGTGACAATATGGATTCGGCCAAACAAAGCCAAAGTCGTGGCCAAACCCGCAACAAATCCCATACAAACGGGGATCAATAGAATTCCCATTGTGGTAGGCGATTTAAATACAATCCATACAAGGGACAGAACGATTGCAAAGGATCCCAGGCTGATAAGAAACAATTCCTTTTGGGCTTGAACCCTTTGCGCTCGGGCAAAAGACAAAACGCCCGTTGAATACAATTTAGCTCCCGTGCCCCGATCCGATAGGCCCTTTTTGAAATCGGAAACCCATTCAAAGACTTGGTCTTGATTTCGCGCGTTGAAGGTGTCGGCATTCCACTCCAAAGCAATAAAAACGTGAGATTCCCCCTCTTTGATTTCCCCAGAAGTGGGGGTGGGTTTACTCTCAAATGGATTAATAAACTCCAATGAACCCCGAAGGTATTCAATAAAAAACAGAAACGGATCTTCCGGAATGATGCCGGAAACGAAAGCGGACGCTGGAGTAAAGAGGTTGATTTTTAAACGATGGATCAACAGATCCACTCCCTCTGTGCTCAGAAGGGTTTCGCGGTCTTTTTGGGCAATAAACTGATACCGCATTGGGAAATAGAGATCGTAAAAAGAGGTTCGGATTTCTGAGGATCCACCCGTCAAAATCGATTTGACTAATCCGGAGGCTTGGATTTCGTCCGTGAATTGATCGGCAATTCTTTGAGCTGATTCAGAATCCGAATGAACAATAACAAAGGCCATTATTTGGCTGGCTCGACGCGAGAGAAGTTCGTTGGTGTCTGCCAGAACAGGATTTTGTTCAGACTTGGGTAACAATGAGAGGAGTCCGGTATCTGTAATCGGTCCCCCCATCATTCGAAAGAAGACGAAAAAAACCATACCCAACATCAGGATTCCCCATATCCAAACAAGGTATTTCTTAGGGATTTTAAAAGGACGGGAAGGTTTCGGCATCGGGGAACTCGACTTCTCCATTAGTCTTAATGTGTTGTTGGGAATAGGTCGTCACCGTTCGATCACCATTTTGTTCAACTAAGGTAACCACATTAAATTGTGCTCCTTCTCCTTGCAGGATTACTCGACTCAAATGGCGAGCGATTGGACTCTCCCGTTTGGTTAAAAAACCTATCCACCAGTTTTCGTGAGTTCCAAGGAAATAAACATCGAAATGAGTTTTCCAATACTTTTGGTCCCCGCCTAAAAGAGAAACAAAGAAATTAATAAAAGCCTTGGCAGGAGCCACCGATTTAATATGGACTCTATTTATGTCTCCAATGGAATCCCGTTGTACAAACTCCTGTTGGTTAATAAGGATTTCCATTGAGAAAGGTTTTTCCATTTTTCGATACAGACCCTGTGTTGGAGAAAAAATAATTTTTCCATTGGATTGGAGAGGGTGAGATAATAATTTCATTTTTTTAGTTTCAGAATAGTCGGCCCGAACGAAGCGAACCGTTGACAACGATTCGATGACGAATTGGAAATGGGCGGACACGGTTTCCCCTTGAACGGGAGAAGAAAACAATTCTTGCTCGGTAAACGATAAAACGGGCTTTACTAGACCGAAACAGAGAGTGCTAACCAAAAGGGCCTGATAAAGAAAACAGGATTGACGTTTCATTCGAAGTTTATTGCAACCGTCTCAACAAAACCTGTGGGGTGGTTAAGCGCAGGGTCCCTGTTCGGCGATGAACAGTTGCCTGAATCGTGTACCCCGTGGTTAAGCAGGAACGGGTCATTCGATCTGTAATGGAATAAAGAAACTTCACGCGATGTTCCACCTCGCAAAGAGTCGCCGTGACTTCAAAGGACATGCCGTATCGTAACGGTGCTCCATAACGGCAATGGGATTCAATAATAGGCCAGACATAACCCGAAGATTCCATTTCAGAAATATCGAAACCTCGCCGTTTAAAAAAAGCCGTTCGTGCAATTTCAAAGTATTTATAATAATGGCCGTGCCAAACCACACCCAGACTGTCCACATCATGGAAGGGGACCGTTAATTTAACTTTTTCAGATTGGCGACGTTTGGGTAAGGGATTGTCGGTGGCTTTAGCGGTGAATGTCTTTTTCATAGTTTCCACTGTTTTGATCGGATGGCTTGGATGACGTGAAGGAGGTCCTGATCTAAGGGCCTGTCCTCTTCAAGGAAGGGAATCGACTTTCGAATTTCCCGTAACTGATCGGAGAGTGCTGGGGGAAGATGAGAAACAATGATTTCCCGATGTTTTAAACGAATCTCAACCGCCTGTACCGCACCCAACAATACCGCCGCAGCCACTTGCTCTGTTAATTCCAATACCCGCAGGGCATCACGCGCGGCGATAGTACCCAAACTCACCTTGTCTTGGTTGTGGCATTCGGTGGAACGGGAAAACACACTGGCAGGCATGGTATGTTTAAGGGCTTCTGCTGTCCAGGCGGAAGTCCCAATTTGAACGGCCTTAAACCCATGGTTAATAGCGACTCGATTCGCACTGGCTCCCGACAAATTTGCCGGGAGTCCTCGATTGCTTTTAACATCCACCAGTAGGGCCATTTGCCGGTCCATTAAATCGGCAATATTAGCCACAGCGGTTTTAAGGGAGTCCATAGCAAAGGCGATATGCCCACCGTAAAAATGTCCACCGTGATAAATTCGTTCCATTTCCCCATCCACAAGAGGGTTGTCGTTGGAGCTATTCAGTTCCAATTCAACATGTTGTTTCATCCACGGAAGAGCATCCGAAAGAACTCCAATAATATGGGGTGAACAACGAAGGGCATAGGTATCCTGAAGACGAATCGTGTTAAGATTTTGTTTGTGAGCAAAACCTTTTCCAGCGGTCTCTTTCCAGAGCCGGGCGGCTACACGGACGGGGCCCGGATGCCCCTTCAGCTGGAACAAAGCTTTTTCAAAATGACCGGGGTTCCCATGCAATGCCCATACGCACCAGGCGGATATTCGAGTGGAAAAAAGTTCCAAGTAGGCTGCACGGTCGAGTGCCAAGCAGGCAAGTGCCGTCATAACACTTGTCCCATTCATCAACGCCAATCCCTCTTTGGGATTTAATTTTAAAGGTTTTAATCCACTGAGGCGCAAAGCGCGTGAAGCTCCACACGTTCTTCCACGAAACATAACTTGACCTTCCCCCATCAATGACGCCGCAACATAAGACAACGGTGTCAAATCGCCACTGGCTCCCACCGATCCCTCCTCCGGGATCCGTGGGAGGATTTCCCGATCGATGAAAGCGGAGAGCTGGGCCAAGACATCGATCCTTACCCCGGAGTAGCCGCGCGCAAGCGAAACCAAGCGAACCAAGAGGATCGCTCGTGTTGTTCCTTCATCAAAAAACCGTCCCAATCCACACCGGTGAAATCGGGAGATTTGCTGAGAAAGTTCATGAACCAATGGGGCAGGTACGGTTCGTTCGACGGATGCTCCATATCCTGTGGTGACCCCATAAACCGGGGAACCACTCCTCCATTTTCGGTCCAGAAAAGCCACCCCCGCTTTGATTCGACGCAACGTTTGTGGGGCAAGGGATAAACGAACAGTGGCCTTTCCAGCGGAGACATCAACGATGTTTTGAATTGAAACCGCCGAACCACCCACACGAACAATCGGTTTTTGGATCATGAGGATGTTCTCCAAAAGTCAAAAAAGTTAAACCATTGCGATGGATAACGAACACAGTATTTTTCAAGTTTCTTGGCGTAGGAAGACGCCAATTGATAAATGACCTCGTCTCTTTCTTTCCGGGGTGCGTCTCCCCATCCCACAGGATGCCCTATGGGGTCGACAACCAATTCATATTTCCACCGTGTTTGCCGTAAGCCGGCAATAAAAAGGATAGGACAACCTAATAAAACTGAAAAAAGGAATGGGGCTTCAGGAAAAATTGCCGATTTCCCCAAAAAGGGAATCCGAAGGATCCTGGGGGAACGACGACTTTGATCAGACACAATCCTGTCCGCCATTAATCCAACAAATTCCCCTCGCTCAATGGCTTCTTTTAAAGACAAAACCATTTCCGGCCGTTGTGGGTCATACTCATGAACTCCGTCCAACATGCGGGGGCAGAATCGTTTGAGTACAGAAAAGAAATTTTTGGACCCACGTTGATCAGTGAGAAAATGGACTTTTGTTTCCGGGGGAATAGGCAGGGCGCGCAGAACGTCGCTGTTGCCAAAATGGGCACCAAAAAGAAGAGCTCCCTGAGAAGAGGATACAAGTTGCTCTAAATGTTCTTTGCCCTGGAAGGTATAACCATACCGGGACGTATTTCCTGTCCAAACATCCATTCGATCCAAAGAGGTCTTTGCAAAATCAATAAAATGACGGTGAACATCCGTCCATTTAGGCGCCCTATTCAAATTCTGAAATTCTCTCATTTGTCTAAGAAATTGAAATGAGGCCTGTCGGCTTGATTTGCTGGTGAGAAAGAAGTACGTCACCACAAACCAAAGGATGGATTCCGCGACTGTCCGACCCAATAACCGATAAGCCCATGCGGTCACCAGGATTCCAATCAGAGCGCCACGTTCGCGGTTTTCCCGCCAGGCGGGGGTTGTTGTTGTTTTATTCATTTGAAGATTCCGCTAACGGTCTTCTCATCTGATTTTTCCTGTAACCCACCTTATGATCATGCCAAAGAATAGCTTGGTATGGAGTTTACAAAGGGCCATGTTGTCTCTTACAAGACGAAAATTAGAAATGCCTTTTTCTGGATATTGGACCTTCGTTTTGAAATTGACAACGCGAACACCAGCCCAGTGAAGCCGGACAACAATCTCCGGATCAAAACCCATGCGAAAGTTCAAGTTGACGGATTCTATCAATTGATGAGCAGGCGGAACCGGATAACATCGAAATCCAAAAAGCGCATCGCCAATATCGAAGGATAACGTTTCGATCCAAGTCCAGCTGGTTGTCAAGAGCCGGCCCCAACGCCGGCTACGGGGGGCATCAGTCCCAAATACGGGAACGCCTAGGATAAGCGCGTTGGGGTGAGAAAGCGCTATTTCCATAAGCCGTGGAATCTCCCCCACATCGTGTTGCCCATCGGCATCCAAAAAGATTGCGTTAGAAAATCCTTGACGGAATGCCCACCGTAAACCGACCATCGAGGCCGCCCCTTTCCCGGAATTTGTTGAAATCCTTTCAATCCGAACCCAGGGGCGATTGGAAATGTCATTGGAAAGTGTATCCAACAAGGGGGGATCGTTTCCATCATCAACCAATAAAACAGGAAGTTCAAATAAATCCAGGGAGACTAAGATTTTCCGAAGAGGCTCAGCGTGTCGAAAAACAGGAATCACGACGCAGAATCGAACGACTTCTGATACGCTCTTATGAACGTTCATGACAGGATAAATCGTCCCGAACTAAATACAGTTTCCTCGTGAGTGAACAAGAAATCCATCGCATCCGTATCGGGTGTTGAACAAAGGGTCACTTGAAGTGAAAAATACTGCCCGGGTCTCATGGGTGTTTTGAATTTAACTTGTTCAAGTCGGCCCAGATTAATGTTTTTATCATTCCAGGATTTAATTAAATCGATGGCCCATTGGATTTGAACAATACCAGGAACAATGGGGTATCCCGGAAAATGTCCATCGAAATAACCTAAGTTAGGAGGAACGGAAGCTTTCAAAAGGAGGCCTCTCGAATTAAATTCTTTTTGAATGAGAATTGGCGCCGTTACATTTTTATCGAAAATGGGGAGGAACAACTGGCTTAGTTCATCTAGTGTAACTTTCCCTTGAAAATTCTGAGGAAACTTTTCCACGAATCGAAAAAGACGAGGAATCACTGTCCCTTCAAAATGATCGAGCATATATTTCTTAAAAACCTGGATGAGACGGAACTTCCCGTGCGAGAACAAATGGGTTCTACCTTCATCTGTTAAGATAATGACCGCGGACAATAAACACCTGTTTCTTTCCTGCTGTGGTTTAAGAACAAAAGATTTTATATCCTTGACATAGGGATGCAATGAAAATCGATTTTCAATGTCGTCAAGGGACACACGTTTTTCAGCGATTTTAACGATTCGATCGGCCCGCCCGTCAACCCGAAATTTACCATCCGCAAAAACGACTCCGCGGTCTCCTAAGGTTATCCCAAGATCGCTATTCCCTACAAAAGGAGAGCGCACGTTCAAAAGGTCTCCTTTTGTGTCCTGATGAGAAACGACGACTTGGGGGAATGGATTCCAAAGTTGAGGATCAATCCCTTGTGACTGTTGCCTCCACCCGACGCCCCCCGTTTCTGTTGACCCAAACACTTCAATGGGCAATTGACCCAAAATCGATTGGGTTCGAATGGCGTGAGGTTCAGATAAAGGACCACCAGAAGAAAAGACAGTTGTCACGTTTTTAACTGATGGATCTTGGCCCACCCAGGTTTCAATCCGTTCTAAATGGGATGGAGACGTAATGAGGGCCGAAGCGGGATGGCGAGAAATAATGCTCATTAAGTCTTTCCAGAACAGATGCGTCTGGGTGTCAAAGATTCTTCCGGAACAGATCGGCCAAAGGACCCGAAAAAGGAGCCCATAAATGTGTTGATGAGATACGGTTGAAAAGATAACACTCCGACCCAGCTGGCTCCCAAAGACACTTTCCAAAACATCAATCTCTTTACCCAATTGGTGCAATGTTTTCGAAACAGCGATAGGTTTCCCTGTCGATCCTGACGTAAATATTTCCAACAGCGGGTCACTGGAATTCAACGTTTTCCATGAAAACCCTGTTTTCGTAAACTGAAGAGGAGAAAAAGTTGGCAATGAAAACGGGGGCAAAGATCGGTCCGTCAACATCCCATTTACGTCAGACGCGGTTTCACTTAAAACGCGTGGTTGGTGACTCGGAGGAAGAACGGCGACTCGATCGGTTGACCAGAGGGCCAAGAGGCTAATGAGAAAAGACAATGGGGATTCACAACTCACAAGCCAGCGTCCAGACTCCTGGTTTTGAAGTTCTAGAGCCAGGCCAGAGATGTGACCCGAAATTCCTTTCCATTGAAGCGAGGTCGAGCCATCTAAAGCGACAACAAAGTCGTCTGGTCTACCCAAAGACAATAGTTGATCTAACGGAAGAAAATTACTGGTTGCACCTGGGCGACCCATATCAAATCAACAAACAAAGACTACTTTTTATCCCTGAGACGTCGAGTAACGATATCAATCACGTCTTGTAACGTTCGAATAGATTTTAATTCCATAATATTGAGCTTCAAACCGGTTTCCATTTCGAGACGAACAACCAAATCGATTGCGTCAATGCTGTCCAATCCTAAATCGGCGTAAAGGCGCGATTCGGGTTTGAGAACGTCCGGTTTGATGCCGAACTCGGTAACAAAAACCTGGCGGATTTTATCCCCCACATCTTCATTTATTGTCATGGAAGACTCCGATATTTTTCGGAATCTTGAGAAACAATAAATTTTGCTAAAGTGTTTACTGAAGAAAAATGTTTCCGGTAGTCCATGGATTTTCCTTCAATTTTTACCCCAAATTTTTTACCGATCGCTACCGATAGTTCCAAAGCATCAATGGAGTCTAATCCCAAACCTTCAACAAAGAGTGGTTGGTCACTTTCGATGCTTTCCGGCTTAACATCCTCTAAGTTCAACGTTTTCACGATGAGCTGTTTAAGTTCAGATTCCAAAGCTATTTCGGGTTTCATAATCTACTTTCTCCTGAAAATATTTTTCCACCGCTGCAGTCGTTTTCCGAACAGCAACCGGGACCGGGTCGGACGTTTTATATAAAACAGCAGGATCCACAACTGTTCCGACTGTAATCCCAAGAACCGGTCGCTGCCGCGGGACGGTAAACCATCCATCTTCCTTGGTCAACGCAGATGGAAAGCAATGGATGAATAACGGAACGATGAGGCAATGTGCTCGAACAGCAATATGGGCAAAACCAGCCGTGAAAGAATTAAGACCCCTCCGGGTGGAGCGTGTTCCCTCCGGGAAAATAATAACTTTTCGACCCCGCCGGACTTTATCAATTGCTTCCTGAACAACGGAAGTCCCCCCATCGTTTGGAATATAACCCGCCCACCGCACCACTGCTTTTAAAAACGGATTAAACATCAATTCCTTCTTAATGATGCAATCCGCCTGAGGAAGCCGTGATATCAACAGGACGACATCCAACAAAGTGGGGTGATTCGCCACCAACAAACAACCCTTGGTTTGATCAAGAGCCCCATGATTGTAGAACACAAAACGCATGCCCCCCAGGGCAGAAATCAACCCCAGAAAAAAACGAAAGGCATAATGAATAATCCTTTGAACCCTATCGGCTTGGCAATCCCCTGATGAGGCTGGGAATAACCACAAGAGAGGAAAAACGACACTCCCCAATCCTAAAGATCCAATCCCAAAAACGATAAAAGACAGGACCTGAACCAGGACCCGCCATCCCCGTAAAATGGATGAGATTATTTCTGCCGAACCTTTTGAACGATATCTTCAATGTGCTTGTTCATGGCCGCATTCCAAGTCCGTGTCGTTGCAGACATCCCTTTTACGACACCATTCCCGTGAATATTCTTCCCTTCAGAAAATTCAGGAATATTGCCCGTCACTTTAAGATCGGATTTAAATTCAACACTGACAACAGCAAACCCTGGGGTAAACCAACCCCAAAACTCTTTGATGTCTACAGTAATGGGGATTGCCGCCGAAGCCCCGGGATCGCCAGTTTTTAGGACAGAATAGCCTGACTCTCTAAGCGCCCGGGTCATAATGTCTTTAACCAGTGCTCGAACCGTTGCCCCTTCAGGCAGGAGGATGTCTCCAAGCGCTTGTCCATATCCTCCACGCTTTCGGGCAATGGCTCGGGATTTAATTTCATCGTTGGAATAATCAGATGCATTCATCAGGGAAGGAGTTGAGGCCCTTTTCGGACGATGTTCAAAGACCCGACTATCTGTAACGTCGGCAATGCGAACAGAAATCCCCTTAGCTGGATTTTCAGGGAGTGAAACCTGAACATGTAATGTTCCACGTCCAACAGCACATCCTCCAAGAAAAAAAGCCAATCCAGTAACACTTAATAAATACCCCAAACGAGATCCCATACGTTATCCTTTCAACGAAAATAAATCTATTTTAAATGTTCTTTCTATTTGACCAATTTATTGTATTGGCAAAGGGTTAAGCGCTCTATTGAGATTTTTTTCAATATTTCTTACCCAGGTCAAATAGCGGGAATGAATCGTTTCTCCCCCTTTTTTTCTGTTCGAGTAATTAAGGTTTTCGCTTTCCAAGTGCTTAATTTTAATTTGAGAACCGCTGTAATCCACTTCGATTTTGGCATACAGTGATGTTTTTCGAAGAGAAGCGATTGTAATTCCTGGTGTTTCACTTTCAATAGTCCAACCGATTTTTCGCAAAACAGTCTTCACCGTAGTTTTAACATGATCCATGGACGTAGCATTACTGATTTCAATTTCAGGGGTCAACAGTGGACGATGTTGATAGGCGCACCCCATCAAAAATAATCCCACCATGAGTAAAACAGGAAAAGTTATCTTTTGCATTGAAATTTCCTCCAGAGTATATTTAAACAATGATTCCATTTAAAAGCGATTCCTATCATATAAAAATTCGTAAATATTTCACCCAAATTTATTTCGAAAAACGAATGTATTGCCAGAGGGGGCCTGAAATACCCCTTTTTCTTAAACGTGTAAAGAGGACAGGGTCAAAATGAATTCCCAATTCCGGGACCACCCAGGTTGGATGGTTTTCTGCGGAATTTCGAAGTTCCTTCAAAATTTCTTGGCGTAAAAAGACTTTATCTTTGATCTTATTGGAAGCAACTAAAGCCCCGTCATCACTCCAAATCATGAAAACCGCCGCATAGGGATCCAACCGATCGACAAACCGGAGTGTTTCTCGAACGTCTTCGAGTGTTTCACCTGGAGTGCCTAGAATAAATGTGTGGCAATCTTTTAAACCGCGCTTTTCGCTCAGCGCCTGCATACTCTCAATACGGCTGGTTGTGAATCCTTTTCGTAATCTTTTCAGGATAACATTGGATCCGGAATCGGATCCCACTTCCATCCCAGCGCATCCCGCAGCCACCATGAGATCAGCCAATTCCTCGTCGAAGGTCAACGGGTTGGCATAACATGTCCAAGGCGTTTTTAGGCTTCGCCGAATCATTTCCCGACAAATTTCTTTGGCATGACTTGCTGGAATGTTAAAGACGGAGTCCACAATAAAAAAATGTTTGACCCATGGGTTTGATTCTCGGCTAGAAATCATTTCACTGACCACAGTCGAAGGATCTTTTAACCGATAAGAACGACCTTCAATTAATGGGTAGGTGCAATAATCGCAGGAAAGAGAACATCCCCGCTTCGTTTGAATCGAATCAATTCCGCTCGCGAAATAGCGCTGATCTATTTGGTTGCGCTGGGGATAAGGGACAGAGTTGATATCTACCGGGACCGACGAAGGATGCGTACACTCCAGCCCCTGTTCCGTGAAATGCCAGAGTCCCGGAACATCTTTCTCGGGTCGATCTCCGCGTTCCAAGGAATTAAGCAAAGTGGGAAAAGAGATTTCCCCTTCACCCAAAATTCCGAAATCAGGTTTCAACAACTGCATTAACCTTTCCGGCGCCACACTGAACCCACCCCCTCCAACAACGAGGGGGCAGGTGGTGCAATTCTTTATTGCATTAAAAATGCTTTCATAATATCGTTGGTTACTATTTACCCCCTCCGCCGAATATTCGTTGCTTTGGAGGTTCCGTATTCCCACCGCCACGACATCGGGAGAAAACCCGGATAGTTTCTCCCGAATTTCAGTGACGGGATCTTCGACAAAACACAGATCTACAAATATCTTTTCATGAGAATCTGGGGTTGCGGATATAATAGAAAGCACCCCCAGAGGAACGACCGGGTCGGGCAAATGTTCCCTGTTAGCGGAAACGAAAGCAACCTTCAATTGCTAAAAAGACCGATTTAAAACGAGTGCCATTCCATCGCGATTTGGTCGGACATCAACGGAATACCCTTTGTTCACTCCCTCTCTCGTTAAGCGTCGGGCTTTGGCCCCGCGGAAGACGCCCCAAACGATAAGACCAGCACCGGCAAGAGTGGCAACTCCTCCGATAGCCGTCTTGGTTTCCCCCTTGTCTAACTTATCTTGAGCTTGGGACGTGCTCTCAGAGTTATTACAAATAATCGTTGTACCACTTTTATAGCAACCGGGGATTTCCTCAGCGTCATTGACATCTTTGATTCCACTTGCCATAACGACAACACCCGCAACAGTTGTTCCTACTCCAAAGAACCAAAGAGCATTTCTTTGGCCCTTGACATTATCAAGACGTTCTCGCCAAACAATTTCACCTTGAGTATCTTTCATTGGTGCTATTTTTTGCACGGAATTCTCATATTCAACAACAGGGGTCGAAGCCCCACCACCCTCCGCCCCAAATACAGTCGACCCAACTCCGCCATTCAAAAAAACAATAATACTCAAAACTCCACCGAATACCTTTCTCATATTGCCCCCTTCCTGCATGTGTAATGCGTCATCAAAGATCTACCCTCTCCAACCAATGCTTAACCCCAAACTGAATAGAAAAAGAGTTTTATCATTTCCCCCCTGACCGAAAAAGGCCTTTCCTCCAATGTTCCCGCGAACCACTCGGCCTCCGAAATCCAGACCAAAATCAAGGGCAGGTCGAACTGATGTTTGAACATCATCAGCGGACTGTCCGGTAGACACATCGTCAAAACCATGATATGCCAAGGCTCCTCCGATGTACGGCCAAGCGCCAGTCGAAAAGTTCCGGCCATAGGCCCTGAACTATACGGGGGCCCAGTAATATCCTTCAGCGGTGTCTTGGGTGGTAAAACTGGAATATCCGTAGTAACTGGAGTAAATACGGGTAGTCTGTATTTCTTTTGAAAACCCGTAGACACTCAAGGGCGTAACCCTTACACCCAACCCATTCTGACCAATAAATTCATAGGCACAGATCTCGACTCCACCGGATTCACCGCCCGCTCCAATAAAAACGGAAAGAGGTGTGATTCGATGAATGGAACGCCGACTTCTATCACCAGGTTTCTCCGTTGCTACCGGGACTGGGCGTTGGTCCGACAAGACCACCACCCTTTCAACATCAGAATAAGAGATGACCTTTTCTTCTTTCCCGTTCATAAATACAGCAGCATTTTGGTCAGATGATTTGATGACACCCTGAAGTTGAGCCCCGGATTTCATGTAAAATTTAACTTTTTTTCCGACAGGCATTTCCTCCGTTCTACCCGCAGAGACAAAAAAGAGGGTCAAAAATAAAGCGGCACACAAAACAAATGCTTTTGAATTTCGATTGAAATACAATACCTTTTTCATGTTAATCCTCTCATTTGACAATTAATATTTACGGTTATGCCCCACAAAGGATACTGATTCATCACCGCAGAGATGAATCAAACGAGAAAGAATTTCGTGTGAGCTGGAATTCGAGACGGCGATGAAAGGCAAGGGTTACAAGCAATGCCACCACGAAATCGCTGTTATTCTATCAGAGTTGCGAAATAAGTCAATCTTATTTTTTATATCATATAAATACTATGCAATTCACAACCCTCTCGTTTATGACACCTGACTCTTGCCAAAGTGAGATCACCTAAACATTCTTCATAAAAGGAGTATTGCCGTTTTTCCCTGGTGAGATTCTATTTCCCTTCACGCAACAATGTCCTATGATCCCCGTTGAAGCGCGACGATAATTCCATGGAATGATAGTCCCCATGGCATTCTTTTTGTTGAAAAATGCGCCCAAGAAATGAACACCTTGAATCTTTGATCCCGTGAATTTTTTATTTCAGGGCTGATCGCTCAGAACCAGGAAGCGGTATAGTTATTATTCCGGTTTAGACCGGGGAGGATTCTCATATGGGATTGATCTCGTTATTGACCAGAGACCCTTTGGCGTTTGTGGTGTTGGCGGTTTTACTTCTCTATTCCATTATTGCCCACGAAGTGGCCCACGGATGGGTGGCGAAACTCTTCGGCGACACTCTGGCGGAGGAGGAGGGTCGTTTAACGGCGAACCCCATGCCTCACATTGATCCGATTGGGCTCCTCATGCTTTTTGTGGCGGGGTTTGGTTGGGCACGCCCCGTGCCGATCAACTACGGTTACCTGCGCCGAACCCGGTTCGGCCTGATTGCCGTGTCCTTGGCGGGGGTCACGGCCAATTTCATCATCGCCTTTGCCGCCGCCCTCCTGCTCGAGTTCTCAATGATTCGAGGGATCCCCCCCATCGCCCTGGCCCTTACCGTGGCCGTTAAAATCAACGTTATTTTGGCCGCCTTCAATTTGATCCCCATTCCCCCCCTGGATGGATCTAAGGTCTTGGCTGAATTTCTCCCCATTGAAGCCCGGGTGAAATTCTTTCAGTTCGAACGTTACGGTTTTTTTGTCTTGATTCTCCTCATCTTCACGGGCCTTTTAAACCCCGTCATCAATGTGATGCAAGGAGCCGTTTACGGATTATTGGGCCTAATCCTGTCCCCGTTTCATTTTTGATTAGGAATTTCACACCCCGCAACATTTCTTTTGTTTGCGTCCGGACCCGCACAAACAAGGATCGTTCCGATTTAATCGGCCAGCACCTTTTTTTTGGCGAAATATCTCTTCTTGGCCTTCCAGCCACTCGAGCGCACCATTGACTTTGTTCCATAGCGAAAGAAATTTTACCCCATAGGCCTGGGCTTCGGAATCCCCACCCAATTGGATTTGATCTGGAATATCGGCCGGAAGATCTTTTCGTCCCAACAAGTAGTCCGCCACCCGAGGATTGTGATTGATAGCGAAATGAAGCTGTTCTTTGGATCTTAAGGAATCCCCTTCTTTTTGGAATGACAAAAGAGGGATGGTAAAAACCCAATTTGCCTCACAATCATTGGGGTATCTATTTAATAGGGCCACCATGGCATCAAATTCCAATCGGTCCCCATGACGGGCCAATAATTCATAACGGATCCCTTGGTTATCGCCCGGATTTAAGTCCAACATTTCGTAATAAATTGCGAAGCCTTGGTCGGGATCCCCAATTTCAAAATACGTTTTAGCTTTTCCGGCCAGTGACCGCATGTAGGGCCGGGTTTCGTGCATTCCCCAAAAACGTCCTTTGTTTTCTCGAAAATTCTTTTCTCCCAAAACACGTTTCCCAGCCGCGACCCCTTCTTGATAGAGGTCAAGAGCTTCTTTCGGGGAGGAGGCTGATTCTTCCGCCAAAAGATTATAGGCGTCCGAACAATCAGGAGATATTTCGAGAGCTTTATTCGCCAACGCCAGGCGTTTTTTTGATTCCGCTTCTTCCCAGGCGTCGTAAATAAGAAATTGAGCTTCGTCTAAAGGGGTTTTCCCTTCATTCCCACCCAAGTCGTCTAAGTTTTTTCCAATGAGGGTGTTAAGATATTTCTTCATTTCCGTTTCAGAAGAAAAATCTTTCTGAGCGAGGTGATGAAACAATTTCTCATTTGGAGCCTTTCCGCTCGAACGCACTATCTTCATGAAGAATGATCTCCTTTTCGATCCGTATAAAAAGCCCTAAGGTTTAGCGATTGTTAACCGTTCAATTCCGTGTTGAGAAAACTCTTGATTATAATATTCTTCTTTTTTATCAAGAGCATCAAACCGTTTTTCTAAATTGGCGTCTCCCTCACTCAAACACTCTCCCCCCTGTTTTATGTCCCTTTCGGCCATTCGATTCGTTAGCTCTTCCCAAAACAGGTCACTTTCGAACTCCCGAATAACGGGCTCACACTTTTCATCCAGTTCAGGCGAAGGGAAAAAGGTTTTCAATTCAGAATCGTAATCCACCAAATCCCCACACCTCGCCGCGGCCGCCCGCCCAAGAATCTTTTGGTCGAGCGAATGATACGGGCTCGTTTCATGGGCATCCGCTTTTAACGACGTGGCCACCCAATCCGCCACATACACCACCTCGCAGAGTTTCCGATACTCTTCTTCCGTGAATTCCATCTGAATCATTGTCTTTCCTCCATTTTAAAACGAAGTGGCACTATTTTACTTAATGGCTCAATCTTTTGTTTGATGAAATTAGCCGCGGTTTTCACGCAAGCTATTTTCCCCCATGAAGGAAATCTTGCATCCAGGATTTTGTGGGATTTTTAGCGGGACCCTGATGGGGAACAAAGAAGAGTTCCCTCTCTCGCTCGCGGGAGAGGATGGGGTCACAAGGGAAAGCGAGGGTGCTGTACCCCAAAGGGACCGGCCCTGAAGGGAGCATAAACCTCATAACGGGACGTCTTTAACTAATTAACTTTAGGTTGTTCTTTAAGGCCACTTGTTTCCCAAAGCAAAGCCCCACGCGCCCGGGCTTTGCTAGCAGCGGGGTCTGACATTTGGGTCAGTTTGGCCATTTCGCGTGAGGCCATTCCTAAATATTCAACTCCCAGATAAATTAACAAAGCCTTTCCCCGTGAGACGGCGTCCTGACGCCCTCGCTCAAACAGGCTTGTGGCATTAATGCCTTCTTCGCTTGCCACCCTTTCCGCCAACGTTTCTATAGTAAGGTCCTGTCGCCGGTATTCCGCCCGGCGCCTGTCGTCTCCCTCAACCCCCTTAAGAACGGTTTCCACAAACCCACCGCTTCCCAAAACGCGCTCATCGTAGGCTTCCCTCTCAGATCGAGACCGTCCCAGTAGACCCGCCAATCCCCCCGCACTTCTTAGTAACCCTCCCCCCATTAATTCCGGGCGCCTCCCGGCCTTGATCCCATCCTCAACAAAACGTTCATAAAGTTTTTTAGCTGGGGAATCTTTCATTGAAAAACGGTGAAGGACCTCATTTATTTCCTGCCATTTTCTCTTGTGCGTTCCCATAAGTCCCGAATGGCCACTGTAAGGGTAGGATTTTAACTCTTCCATGTTTCGAACGATTTTTGCCCGGATGGGGTTTAGGTGGATGTATCGGACCAACTCAAGGAGGTATGTTTCCTCTTCACAGACAATGGACTTGTAACGATTCTGAAAAAGGTGCCCAGCGCGCCCATGTCTGTGGTTAAATGCAACCGCATACCCCGTCATCACCCGTTGCATGAGCGCACTAATCCCCCGAGTCCCAGCCCGAAAAAGCAAGTGAAAGTGATTTGGCATCAGAGCCCAGCCCAATAATTGCCCAGGGCATTGTTCCAGCCCCTTCTCCAACCGTTCTAAAAAATCATCGTAGTCGATTTTATCTGAGAAAATTGGCCTGCGTTCGATGCCTCGCGCCATGATGTGATACAGAAGGCCTGGGATATTAACACGGGATTGTCGGGGCATGCCCCTAAGATACTAATCGCGAATCCGACAGTCAATAGTTAATTAGTTAAAGACGTCCCGGTTTACAGGCTTCCCCCCACCCTGACCCCCTTGACTGGTGTCGCAAGTAACGCGCCAACACGCACCGCAACTCCACCTTGGGTCTTTTGATCGCTCGCAATTGACCCACCAAAAAACGAATCAATATCCTCAGTGTCCGCGGCAATAACTTTATCCCAATGTTCCTCAGCCTTCTTAAACGCATCCGAATATGTGAAGAATTCTACTTGGCCGAATTACGTGACCATTTTGTCTTCCGCACGAACACCCATTGCAATACAACTTGCTACAACTGCACCGGACAACAATTTCCATCGTTTCATTTTATACACCTCTCCTCTTTTTTGACTGCTTTATTGTGGGGTAGACTTAAGCCCCCAAACTCGACGGATTCCAACGCCACCAAATGCTCGTAGGCGGTTTTGCTTAAAATCTTTTCATCGTTTCCGTCCGGCAGAACGCCCCCTTTAGCGCAATCAACCGCGAAAGATTTAGGTTATTTCTTTAAAGCCTCTATTCTTTCCCTAGCCTTTGACAATTCAACACCCTTTAGACCGTATTCGATTGCCCTTTGCCAGTGCTCGACTGCCTTTGCTGTGTCCATTTGTTCCTCTGCGATCTGTGCAAGGAAGAAGTGGGTCCCAGGATTCTTTGGGTCAATCGATAAAGACTTGGTTAAATGATTTTTAGCTTGCTCCCATTTTCCTTCAAGGAAATAGAGGTTCCCCAGATTATTAAGAGCGAATTCGTAATCGGGTTCAATCTCCAAAGCCTTCTTCAGGTGGACCTCCGCCTTACTCCGATCCATTTTGGCCATATAGACCCGACCCATGTTGTTATGGCCTACGGCATTGTTTGGGTCGATTTCCAAGACCTTCTGAACCTCACGAAATGCCCCGTCGTAATTCCCTTGTTCAAAATATGCCGCCGTCAAATCATGACGTGCTCGCATAAAGGTGGGATCCAATTCGATCGTTTTCTTATATTCACCGATTTCCGCTTCCAAGGGCTGGCCCTGTTGCATGTAGGCCTTTGCCAAATAGTAATGGGCCTTAGCGGAATTTGGATTAAGGCTTAATGCGCCTCCGATCTTTCGCAGAGCATCGTCGGTTTTACCTGCCTGAAGATACCGAACTGCCATTACCAAATTGACCTCTGCTCGGCTCTCTGGACTAAAATAGTTCGCTATCCATTTACGATTTACCCACATCAAGGCAAATAGCAGGATCAGAATTCCGGATAGGATGATTAAAATCTATTTCATCGTTGGCCCCTTATTCCCCATTTACCGGGCTGACATATGCCGGATTAAAGTGGGGGATATCGCCTCGGTCCGTTAACCCGGTCGGATCTACTTCCTTCCCCTGCAAAGGCCCCGTGCTCACCACAACTGCCTTATAACCCACATAATCATTTTCAAAAGATTGAACCCGAACAGCACGGGTGATCTTAAAAACCGACCCTTGGGGCAAACTTCCGACGACAAAAACCCCTCCTTCATCATAGGGAAATACATTCGGGAGAGTTGCCGGTATCCCAGGCGAACCAGGGATATTGACACGCAATTGATCGTCACCTTTGGCAGTCTTAAAAACTGCCAACTCCACCTTTACTTCAAAAGCTCGATTCATCATTAATACGTAAGCGGGGTCTCCACTCACATCTGTAAACTTATGTGACGAACACGCAGAGAGAATCCCTAACGCTAAAGCGGCTACCTTTAAGGATGTGTATTTCACGGATAGATTTCCTTTGCCCATCGTTTAACTTCCTGCTTATAGAACTGATCAAACCCGTGCCGATTCCCTGGAACGTTCCGATCAATGTTTGTCCAATCTGTAAATATTTTCCGGGACCATTCTGTCGGAATCAACCAATTCGATGCTCTCGCAGTGTTTCCAAGAAGTGGGACAATATCCCCCGCATTGCGTACGTTCTTAGCATCGGCTAATCCTTCTTGTTTGGCGCTGATATACTTTTCTGAACCTAAACCCAAATAGTGAATTCTAGCCTTCTCCGATGACCCCAACAGGTCTAGTGCAGCGTCGAAAATGGCACTGCCTTGGCTATGGGCCACCACAAAAACTTCCCCCTTCTCTTTGATCCCTTGGCGGATTGCTATAGCGGCCTGAACAGCAGGAGCATCAATCGCACCGAAAAATTCATGGAATGCAACTTGATGTGCATCCTGGAGACCCTTGGTATGTGACTGATTGAAAATCATGGCAGATGATCTGACCCCAAACATTTCGTTAACAGCACCGTTCAGGTTTGATGCATCATCGAAACTATTAAGGATCCCATTGATTGTTACGACGGCAGGCCCCCTTGCATCAAAAGTGAAGGAAAGTGGCTTATCCCAAATATCTCCACTGAATACGCTGGCCACTATACCAATAGCAACCTTGTTTGCCGTCACAGGATCAGCGCGGGTCATTTCGTTAAAGGAAGCCGAAACGTTCCTGGCGAAAGGCTCCGCAACTATGCTCGCCTTCTCCTTCGACCAGTTTCCCCCGCCCCGAACCTTATCAGCCGAATAAACCCCGATATCTTTCACCACTCCAACAGTGGCACCCGCTATCGTGGAGACATCTTCCCCGTAATGCATAACAGACGTGTAGATGTTGGCCGTGGTATTCAGACTAATATTTTTCGTCCACTGCCACCCGGCATTTAGAATGCTGGCGCTGGCTCCACTTAAATCACTTACAGCTTTCCCTGTATTCCTCAACCCTTCATTACCCTTATAGAGTGAATCCGCTGTGTCATTTCGGAACCAATCACCCTTTTGACCGTCATACATCAAGCTAACCGGACTGTCGCCAGTTAGCCCTTGTGTCAAACCATATTCAAAGTTCCAAACTTTCAATTTAACATCCTCGGCTTTGTCCCCAACCTTTTGCGCCACGTCGACGACTTTTTCTTTTGTGTCCACCATCGCGCCGACGGTGTCTTGGCAAAACGCTACGGTTTCATCTTTTACGAAACCTATCACCGTTTTCAGATCTTCTTTATACGAGCTAACCGTTTCCTTGATCCGCGCCAAGAATCCTTTCTTTTCCGGTGTTTCGGCCGTTAGTGTGGTGTCTAACGGTTTGGTTTCAATGGGTGCGGCGGATTTGACTGTGGCCGCCACATCACTCTCCACTACGCTTGCGGGTGCGACGCTTGCCGTCGGGTTCACGGCTGGTGTCCCCACCAGAGTCTCAGCGGGTTGGACATTGGCCGACGCCGCCGTAATCGCTTTTCGTTCCACCTTCGACGCCACATTCAAAATGGGCAAGGGGGTTAGATCGGCTTTAACTTGTTCATTGGCCCCGTCCAGACGGGAAACCGCTGACCTCCGTTCAGGTTGGGGGCGGATGGCCTCCCATAGCGCCTGCGATATTTTCCCCACGTCACCCACCATGTCCCCACCCCAGTGCCATACGCCAATCGCCGCGTTTTGGCCCATGGCCCCAACTTCGCGGCCAAAGTTCAAGGTTTTTTCCGTCGCGGTTTCCCAATCCACTCCTTTTAGCCGGTCGATCATAGGACCGATGCCCAACGTTCCCATCGTTCGCGCCGTGCGCTCCGCGGCGGTCGTCCCGTTGTTGTTTTCTCCCGTCGCCGCGTGCGCACCACCCGCCATCCCGCCCACCAGCAATCCGCCCCCCATCGCCATCACAATCGATTTGGCCGTCCCCGCATTAGTCGGCCCCAGCCGGGCTGTCCGGACCACCGCCTCGGCCTGCTGCGCCGCTGTCACAGCCATAACGCCGGGCCGGGTTGTTACTTCTTTTACCAAGTTCTCGAAATTGTCGATCACAACCCAATTCGTCTTGCCGTCTTTTACGCTCGGCACCTTCACCGTGTCATAGCCCATCGCTCGCGCCTTTTGCACAATGCTTTGACTCACCGGATACGCCTTTGCCTTATCGCCGGCACTCGCGATGACGTCGTATTTAAATGTTTGCGCAACATCAGGGTTGGTCAAATCCAATACCCGCGCTTCTTTGATATTCAAACGATAGACGTTAAAGTGCGTGCTCCCCTTCCCGACCTCTAAAATCCCTGTCACAGGATCTTCCGCTCCATAGAGCCCAGCGTAGAATCGATTGTTTTCCGCATTCTTCCAAAGTTTCGCGCGGTTAACCGCGCGGTAGTTGTTGGCGTCGTCCAACGACCTGCGCGCGCTGTAAATAAGGATCTCCCCCGCCTCTTCCCCCAGTTCCGCGGTTGAAGATTTAACCGCCCCTTTCGCCGGCTTTAATACGCCGCTGTGCGCCATGAAGGGATCAAGGCTCGCCTTATTCCCATACGAAACCCCCGCGGCCTTGACTTCTTGCCGTAATGCAGGCAAAACTTCCCCTAACGCGATCCCTTCTTTCCCGAAATCCACCGACACCTCCACACGCACCGCCCCCGCGGCTTCAAGATTCGCCACAACCCGCGTGCGGGTTTCCACATACGCTAACTCTCGCTCCCGCCAGCTGAGCTTTGTTCGAGCGCTTCGAGCTCCGCGACCAGCTTCTTGTGCTCCGCTGATAACATCTGCTTTTCCTGCTCGTAGCTCGGCGAGCTCTTGTCTAAGCACGCCGTTCGTGTCTCCAACGCTTTGAATCTTGCTATCAAGGAGTCGGCTTGCTTGGCTCTCAAGTCGGCTTGTCTTCCGGATTCTTGCAGCTCTTTCGACATCTGGGCTAACCTCTTGTCCTGGGCGTCCAGCCGCGCTATCGCGCTGTCCAGATATTCGATGTCCTTCTTTTCGATTTCCGCTATCTGGTCGTAAACCTCCGCTGTCTTTTTCCACAGATCTCCCGCTTCCTTCAAGTCCTCCCGCGTTTGCCGGACCAACTTTTCCTTTTTCGAGCGCGACAAACCCGTCTCCTTTCCGCTCGAATCCGGCTCCTCCCATGATTTCTTCGATTCGTCCTTTGTACTCATCAGCGCTCATGCC
>JAEURZ010000016.1:51476-76141 GCA_016788905.1 Elusimicrobiota bacterium | reverse complement strand
GATCCAGAAAGAGCGTTGGATTGGGCCATGTCGCTAAAAATCGCCAAAGATAAAGTCCTTGGCGCCGGACCAAGCCAATTGGGCGATCGGATCTCTGTCGCCGCCCGCCACCCTCAAGCGACGATCAAAGAAGCGACCAGCGAGGCGGCGGATTTATATGTATTTAACCGATTGTCGGGGTATGCGGAAACGTCCCCAAAAACGATGGAAGTTGTTGGCCATGCGGGATCCTTCGTTTCCAAAGGGGCCAATCTCCTAGGCAAGGTTGCCGCGCTAGGGCTTGTGGTCGCATTCCCTGTGACATCCGCGGTGGGAATAGGGACCAGCGTGGGAGTAGACAAGGGACTTCAAGCCGTTGATGTTAATGACGATCTTTCAGGATTCGTGGGAATCGTTGCAGGTTCTGCCGCAGGGGGATTGGCGGCTAACGGTTCGCGGGTGGCCACAATCGAAAAAGCCTGGGCAAACCGAATTGGCGCCAACAAAGGCGTCGCCCAAGCCGTCCAAGATTTTAAAGCCGGATTCAAAGATTCCCTGCAATGGACTCAAAGAACCGTTAAAAGCGAAGCGGGACATGTTTTTTTCGGTTCGACTGTTGTGGATGATGTTTCAATGTTACCGTCAAAAACCTTGAGTAGAGTTGAAACCCAAACTCTTAACCAAAAGCCTTGGGGAAAGGAAGACCCCTTCCAGTTTTTTATGCGGAAAGTGGAGGAACTTGATGTCATAACTCCTCCCAACAAGGCCGTATTTTTCTCTGGGGAAGGGAACTTGAATAAAGCGAACGATTTTGCGATTCTTAAAGGAAAAATGACAATCAATGATACTCCAGGAGGGAAGTGGTTGAACCAATTTGATTTCATGAAAGGAGACATCCCCCTAACGCCAGCACAGTCATTTAAAATATGGAGCAGACTTTCAGAAAGGTATTCAGAAGCGGCATCGGGAGAGATCACTCTTTTTGTCTCGGGGTCAAAGCCTGAAAGGGTGTTTTTTTCACGCGAATTCCCGACCCTAAGGAACAACAAAAAAATTCAGACGTGGACCTACCGTTGAAAGATTTAACCCAATTTATCAATCGGGCCTTTGAAATTCTTTCCAAATCAGGGGAAATCGAAGCGTTCAGGACTTTAAGCGAAGAGTTTAAAGACTGTCCCCAACCACAAATAGACGAATTGCTGCATCGATTAAAAAGCCTTAAAGGGTTGGCTTTCGAGATGGGAAATGAAATCCATGATCATCATTACAGCAGGGAAGTTGCCATTGAAAGATTAAAAATTCATTGTCCGGGGTTCACGGAAGATATATATCAAAGTGCGATTTCTAAGGGCCTGTATGAAGCGATGTGGTAGTGCGGTATTAGACCTTTTTCCTGAGAAATCTATGGCCAAAGAATACGGGATCCATGTCAGTTCTAAATACATCCGATTCATGGAAGGAGCTGACAGGCTGGAGTTGGAATTGAACCACTTGCGCACAACCCTTCGGTGATTTATTTGCCCTCACCTGAAAAGTGGAAGAATGAAATGCCCGAGTGGGAATAGATCGATGAGACGAAATCGTGGGGCGCATTAAGGACGGAACAAAACATTTGGGTTGGACTTGGGAGGAATATTTTTAAAATCCCCCTGCAAAGGGTCTAAAGCGGAGACGAGAGAGCGTTGATATGAAACAGGATGTGCATTCCACGCAAATTGACCGTGCCCATCGGGATTGGACCCCCACCCAAATCGGTTTTATCGCCAATCTGGTCCGCCTCTATCGCGGGGAGGACATCGAGATCACGTTAGGGGGGGGGAGAAGCCAAAGGCAAGCTGATGGAGGTCTTCGGCAAAAAGCTTAAATACGCCGACGTTCCCGGCCTGTGCAAGGTTGCCGAGCTTAAAGAGATTGAAGCTCAGGGCTGGTCCCTAACCCCTGGCCGTTACGTGTGCGTAGCCCCCGGCGAAGACGTGAGGGATGAAGATTTTAAGGAACAACTTTAAACGCTGAACGAAGAGCCGGAAACATTAAACGCCAATGCCCGGGAGTTGGAAACCGTCATTGCCAAAAACATTGCGGAGGTGTTGCAATCCTGAAACTCGAACTTGTCCAGATGTTGACGTCCACTTTTGAGGCCCACGCTCAAAAAACGGAGAGTGGCGTTGAATATTGGCTGGCGCGTGATGTTCAGTTTCTTCTTGGTTATACGGAATGGCGAAACTTTGTCGCCGTCATTGTAAAGGCAAAAACGGCTTGCGAGGGTTCGGGGTCCCTTGTGACGGATCATTTTGTTGACGTCAACAAAACGATCCAAATGCCTAATAGCGCCGAAAAAGAGATTCCCGACATCATGCTTACTCGCTACGCCTGTTATTTGGTGGCGCAGAATGGGGATCCCAAAAAGACTGAAATCGCCTTTGCTCAAACTTATTTCGCTGTTCAAACTCGTCGTGCCGAACGGATTGAGCAACGTCTTCTAGAGGTAGAACGCATTTCCGGCTGCCAAAAGTTGAGCGCGACGGAGAAGGATCTTTCCAAAACCATTTTTGAACAAACCGGCGGCAACCGAGATTTTGTCAATATCCGCAGTAAAGGAGACCACTCCTTGTTTGGTAAAACCACCATTTCCAACGAACACATCACCAACAATCAAGCTGTTCGAAAAACACTAGTGGAACGCGGAATCCGCCCCGAAACCCTGCCTGCCGCCGAAGATGTCAAAAAAGGGGAGCGACGGCACGCTATGGAAGAAAAAAGTCGATCAAACATCCGGACTCCATGGGGGAAAATAACAACCTATGATCCCCATGGCGAAGGAACGCCTCATACCACTCGCCCCACCTCAGGCTATTTTCTTGAAACAGACAAAATGGTCGAAGCTAAACCCAAAACAAGGTTCGTTCCATGAACGTATCTCAAGAATCGAATCCCCCCTCCAAAGGACAGTTCCTTGTCTACCAAACCGAGAATGGGAAGTTGAAACTCGATGTTCGCCTAGAGGGGGAAACGGCGTGGCTCACACAGGCCCACATGGCGGAACTGTTTCAAACCACTATCCCGAACGTGAGCATGCACCTGCGCAATGTCTTTGCCGAAGGGGAATTAAGGGAGGATTCAGTTCTTAAGGAATTCTTAACAACTGCCGCTGACGGTAAAAAATATGCTACGAAATTCTATAACCTCGATGTAATCATCTCCGTAGGCTACCGCGTTAAAAGCGTTGTGGCCTCGCGTTTCCGTATTTGGGCCACGCAGAAGTTGCGGGAGTATATCGTTAAAGGGTTCGTCTTGGACGACGAGCGATTGAAGAACCCCGATCAGCCGTTCGACTATTTTGAGGAACTGCTTCGCCGTATTCAAGACATCCGCACTTCCGAGAGGAGGTTCTACCAGAAGATCACCGATATCTACGCCACCAGCATCGATTACGACCCCACCCATTCGGAAAGCATCGCCTTTTTCCAAACAGTTCAAAATAAGCTCCACTGGGCCATCACAGGCCATACGGCGGCAGAAATCATCGGCGCCCGCGCTAACGCCGCCAAGCCCAATATGGGGCTTACCAACTGGCGTGGGCCCAAGGTCCGAAAGCAGGACGTGGCCATCGCCAAAAATTACCTAAACGAGGAAGAGCTCACCGCCCTCAACAACCTCGTAGAACAATATCTTTTGTTCGCTGAGGGCCAAGCCCTTCGCCGCCTCCCCATGCACATGGCCGATTGGATTGCCAAGCTGAACGCTTTCCTAACCGTGAACGACCGGGGAATCCTTAAGGACGCCGGTAAAATCTCCCATGAAATGGCCAAAGAATTGGCCGAGGCTCACTACGAGAAGTTTTACCGCAAGGAAATCAAACAATCCGACAAAGCTGGAAGCGACTTTGATAAAGCCATTCGGCAATTGCCTCCGACACCCAAACGAAAATTGGGGGTAAAGAAGAAATGAACCACGTAACTTTTAACGTCCAATCGCGAGACCTTGAAGCCACCAGCGCCGGGACCATGGCGGAGATTTCGGAATCGTGACAATGATCGCAGGCTCATGGTCTGAAATCAAGAAGATCATTTAAAAGAGGCCGTATGCTGCGTCGGTAAAAATATTTATATGCAAAGTGTAAAAATAGAAAAGTCTTTGACTTTGGAGAAGGGATTGCTAAAATGGCGTCGTCGTTGAATAGCTCTTCCCGCGAGGCCCGCATGCGCCGAGTTTCCTTTACCACCCCGTCCCATTTTCTATTAACTAAAATCCTTTCCGTGGCACTCTGTTTCGCACTCGTCGGTTTAGAGGCCGCCCCCGTTTTTGCACGGAGCAACGACGACTATCAATTGGCCAATAACAGTTACGGTTCCCAGGGAGGATATTCCGCCCAGTCTTTCGATTTTCAAATGCAGAGGATGAACGCGCGAATTCAAAGTTTTGTCGCTCCCCCGGTCCATTTCAATAATTACAACCAGTTCTCCGCGCCGAAGTTAAATCTTTCTTACCAGCCTCCCATTCGGTTTCAGTATGTGCCACAGGTCAAGGTGGCGGAGCGAACGAGCCTGCCCGCTGTAAAACTGAATACTTACACTCCAGCCGCAAAACCCACCTTCCTTCAAAACGTGGGCCACGTGTTCAAAGGGATCGGGGCCGCCATCACCACAGCGTTTAAGAAGATCGGGGATGGGATCGTAAGTCTCTCCCATAAGATTTTCGGGTCCACCCAAAAGCAGGAAGTCCCCGTAACGCCCCAAGCCCAGGATTTGATGGGATCATTTAAAAACCTCAAAGAAATCGCCCCGGGGCTATTGCAAACCCAAAACGGAAAAACCCAAGCCCAAGGCCAGACCTGGGAACCAGGCTCGACGTTCAAAGGGGATGGGAAAGCCCTTCGATTGATTGAAGGAACCGCCTACGGACCAAACTTTGGTGGAATCACCAGGGCCGACGGCGCGAATTTGCCAATTAAATACGCAGAAGTTGCCGGGAAAGTGAGTCCCGTGGGGTTAGACTTCACCCTTTTGACCAAAGAAACAACCCTAAAGATCCAAGCCCCAGTGAATATTGAAGGGTTCGGGAATATTATGGGTGGGGACATGGTGTTCAAAGGAACAACCCCAACCCCCGAAGGAATATTGGGAAAGTTCCAATTCCAAGGGGCAAAAGTCCAACTGGATAGCACTATGGCCGACGTGCTGGATGTTTCCAATCCAGCCAGCCTCGTCCGCGCCACTTTCCTCGCAGAGGCGGCGGTAATGCAGTTAAAGAGCGCTGTGGTGAAAAAGGGGGATGAACGGGTTTTCGTAAGCCAGACCCACGCCCCGATCGAGATCAGCGGGCTAGAAAAGGGTGTTTCCTCCCTGGCCAAACAGAGCGCTGCCAACTTTTCTGAAATATCGACCGTTGAGCGGGACCTGTCCGCCCGAAGCAATGCCGTTGGCCAATTCTTTAAAAATACGTCCCAGCAGACCGGACTGGATGCCACGCTCAATTTCGAATTCAAGGACGAGTTCAACAATCTTTTAGCGGAAGCAGGTAACATCAGGCAATCCACGTTGAACTTGGCCCAGGCTCTTGAAAATGAATCCTACAATGGAGCAAAGGATTCTCTCCAAGATCTCCAACAAAGACAGGAGGTCCTAACCCAAAAGACTGAGATCCTAGAAGCTCAAGCGGAACCCTTCCGCGAGCTTCAAAGGGGAATGCGCGGCGTCACCAACGAACTTGTTGCGATGCTCCCCCATATCAACGCCGATCGATTGAAAACGGATGCCTTCGTGTCCGACCAGGAATTGACCTACCGGTCCACGAAATATTTCCCGGAAGCAAAAGGCCTGGTAAGCCAGCAAACCGATAAGGCTCTGGAAGGGATCAAAGGCCTTGTCGAGGTTGGTGCCATGACCCCGGAACAAGGCGCCAACTTGGGCGCCCAGATGATGGCCATGAGAGACAAGATCCTCGCCGCGGTTCCCCATGGAATGTTCGTCGATCAAAAGCGCGCCGTGGCCGACCCCCTGCAAAAGACCTATGACACTGGTAAAAGTCTGGTTAATCGTGCCACAGACGTGGCGTTCTTTAACGTGATGGGGATGGAAAAACTGGCGGAAAATTATCCAAAGACCGGCGAAGCCGTAGGGAAGTTTTATTTCAAGGAGGCTGAGCTAGCCAAAACAGGGGTGGCGGTAGTCGGCGCCACTGGAACGGCGTATTTCTTAGTAACGGCAACAATCACCACAGGAGCAGCTTTAGGTGCGTTATACGGGGTTAAAAAAGGTCTAGAGTATATCGGGGTAAACAAAGAGGCTTCAATGTTCTACGCAGGCGCTGTAAGCATTCTCGTTGCAATTAAGGTCGGGAATATCAAGGCTGTAAAGGCGGCGGAAAGCTGGATCCCCAAAGCAATTTTGTCCAAAGCCCAATCAGTTTGGGACGCTGTAAGGAATGTCTTCGGCGGGGCTAAACAGCTCGTAATGAATGAAGGTGGATTCGTTGTTAATCCGACGACCAACCGGGCCATTGTTGAGGCTAATAACATTGGCGCGAATGCGACGGTTGCCGGGCCGGGATTTGTTGGCCTTCCCAAGGGTGTGGTTTTTGAGGGAACAATTTACAGAGCCGTCAAACCTAAATACGCTGGCGATGCGTGGAAGGTCAGCGCTGAAAATTTCGGAGCACGCCACAGGTATTCTGATGTTGGTCAAGGCGCTTTGTATTCAGGCACATCTAAAGAAGCCGTCCTTGGCGAATTGAAACATTACCAGGTTAATCCTGCGTCTCGGGCGATTGTCAGTAAGGCCTTGAAAGTGGAGAATATTCTGGATTTAACGAATCCTGGGACGAGAAAGACACTTGGTGTTTCTCTTAAGGATATCGCCATGGACGAATATCTTATCCCACAAGCACTTGGGGATTTTTCCCGCGGCCGCTACAACGGAATTCTCGTTCCGTCGGCTCGCGAACCTGGGGCATCCCATCTCATCCTGTTTGAGGGGCTTGACCATTGACTTACAGAACATTTGACGACCTTCCAAATCATATCAAAAGCCGAATTTTAAGATTGGAACAACCCAAGGTTCAAGAATGGGTCTTGGCCAAAATCCCAGCGCTTGGCGGGCGCTCGATCATCGAAGTTATGAATGAGGGAGGGGGGGAGGAAGTTGTCAGGGATTACTTGGGGAGAACCGAAGGAATGTTCTCTTAAGAGCAATGTATTTCGGAAAACCAGCCCAAGACTTTATGCCAATGGTAGGCTCATGCAGGTTTAAACTAAGCCCATTGGGGCCAACGGGGAAATTGTTCAGTTTTAATTCGACAAACTTTAACGAGCTGCTCGAATAAGGCTATTTGCTGAAGGTGAATAAATGAACCGAATTGATTTGGAGCGGCGATTAAAGGAACAAGATATTAACCCAAGCTCTTATTCGCTCAATGGCGGCCTGCCAAGTGAGACCTATGTGCTTTCCAATGAAGGAGGTGGAAACTGGTCTGTTTACTACAGCGAAAGAGGTTTGCGACGAAATGAAAAACATTTTCTTTTAGAATCCGATGCTTGCCAGGACCTTTTACGCCGATTACTTTCTGATCCATTGGCAAAACGGTGGCCCGATAAAAAATGAAGCTAATAAAGTTTTCGGTAGTGAGGGGCGATTATACAGAGAAAGACAAAGTTGAACGAGGGGCCGACCTGTTTTATCTGTGTGGTAAATGTGACGAGGCGATTCCGTCAATTCCAAAAGATAATGTCGGTTGCCAATGCGGCAATGTGTTTGTTGACAAGGATTATTTTCGGCTCGTTGTTGAAGATTATTCGAATTTCCGGGTGGTTCGTAAGAAGGATTGAGATCGGCCAAAAGGCACCTGATCTAAACCTGCCCCCTATTTGGCCAACGTTCAGAATTGTGCCCGAAAGATCGTCTAGAATTCCCGATTTCGGAAGTGTTCAGAAAATATTTTCATATGCTATTTCTCTTAAGGATATCGCCAGGGACGAATGTCTTATCCCACAAGCACTTGGGGGGGGCCGCGGGCGCTACAACGGAATTCTCGTTCCGTCGGCTCGCAAACCTGGGGCATCCCATCTCATCCTGTTTGAGGGGCAGGGCCAATTGTCCGAAAGGAGTAAGGTGTGGATTTTCGATCGTTGAGAAAATCCGGTTCCTTCGAAGTAGAGCAAAAGGGCAAATCTATTCACAATCTGGTTCTGCTTTGCTGACAAACAATTATTCAAGCATGATCCCTTCCCTCCATTGTAAGGTTTTGAATATGTCCCAGGTTCAATAGATGGCATCGGACTGGTTGGTGTTTCGCTTGGTGACAGCCACGATCGCTTCGATGGCCTGTTTTATATTTGCGGGCCTTTTATTTCTTCGGGGAACGGATCGCCCTGCTAGCCGTCTCTTTGCCTTTTCTAATTTGTTTTTGGGTCTCTGGAATATTAGCGATTTGGCCGTTGCTTGGGCACCAACGCCACACCTGGCCTTGTTTTTGGATAGATTGTCTTATGTTTGGGCAATTCTTTTAGTTTTTGTTTTTTTTAGGTTTATTACGGTTGTTATTGGAAAATCATTTTTTAATTCCTTCATTGTAACAATTCACAAATCCCTAGCGGGTTTTCTAGTTTTGTTTTCGTTTTCCCCGTATCTCATTCGTGACGTTATAACTTCTCCAGACATAGTAGAGATTCCCGGACCACTCTTTGTCGTTTTCGCCATTTATTTTCTTTTTACATTAATATTCGCGCTTTTCGGGTTCTATCGGTCCTGGCAACGAGCGGAAGGGATACGACGCAATCAACTGAAATATCTTGCCCTAGGAGTCTTTTCGGGGTTTCTGGCAGGTTTATTTTATTTATTTTCAATAGCAAGACCGGGGTTTCCTCCTATCCATTTTTTAATAGAAACTGTCTATGTGGCTTTGATACCGATTACAATCTTGAAAATTCGGTTGATGGAAATAAATCTCGCTTTCAGATTGCTGATGGTCTACTTGATTTTAGGCTTTCTCCTGGGAATCCCCATTTCAATATTTGTATGGGTAATAACAGGGAATATTATGGCAGCTACTTTTTCTTTGATTTTACCTTCCGCAGGGTATTTTTTCTTCCAGCGTATGAAAGGGAAAATAATGGATTTGGTCGATCGTCTTCCCCTATTTAGAGGAAAATATGAATCTTACCAGGTGTTGGAAAAAATGGTTCGCCAAATTGCACAAAGCGGGTCCTCAAAGGAGTGGGCTGACCGCTTGGTCGCCGTCTCCCAAGAAATAATGCGGGTAGAATCATGTTTTGTTCTATTTCGTGAGGAAGGGGAAGATGCGTTCATAGTCAAGGCAAGCTACGGGATTGATGGGGCAAGGAAAGTCTTTCTTTCAGTCCCAGGTGAAGGTGTTTTGGCGGGGATGGGGATTTCAAAAGGAATTATTCTGAAAGAAATGATAGGACAAGAAATGTCTTCTCAGTCCAAGGAGATCTTGGATGAAATGGATTTCTTAGGGGTGTCAGTGATAGCTCCGATCTCTTATCGGGAAAGGGTGCAGGCTTTCTTGTGTTTAGGGAAAAAAATTGGTCGGGATATGTACCATGATATTGACCTTACGGGGTTACTCGGTTTAGCGAAATCGGCAGAGTTGGCCCTTAGCGTTCTACTGAGTGGGGGCAAGCACGAAAAACTTTCTGCCGCTTGGGCTCATGACCTGTTAAAACCTTTAGGTCCCAAAGGCGCCTTTCATCATGTGGAATCCCTACTTTCAGGGAAATGGGGAACTCTTTCTCCCCCTGCATTTGAAACGCTATCAAAGGTAAAAGAAGAGTTGAATTTTGTTTACACAAATTTAATGCATGTGGTAAACGCAAACTCACCAATTTCGATTCAACAGAAAACAATGAACATTGAGGGTGTATATAAGCGGGTTGGGTTACGTTATTCGGAACAGGCTAAAGAAGCGGGCATAATTTGGGTTGTTTCCAAAGTCCCAGATAATGTTCTTGTTAATGGAGATGCACTTCTCATCGAACGTCGAGTTTTAGGGAACCTTATCGAAAATGCTCTCCGCCATACCCCCAAGGGCGGTTCGGTTACGGTCGGTTATCGTGTTGAGGGGAATACGTTTATCGGGTTCGTCCAGGACACCGGCCCCGGAATAAAAAAAGAAGATTTATCAGCTCTCTTTACCCCAGGGGTCCAACTGGACCCCAAAAATAAAGGGCAAGCGGGTCTAGGCCTCGCCAGTGTCAAAAGCGTGATCGAAGCCCACGGCGGCCGGGTGTGGGTTGAAAGCGAAGTGGGGAAGGGGACGACGTTTTTCTTTTCTTTATGAATAATTCATTTGATGCGGTGCCTTGGTATATTCTCGCCATTAATCGGATGGTGCCATGGAACATCTCAGTTTCGCGAACCAACAGGAATAAAAGGCCTATTGTTGCATGAATCTCTTTGCGTTGAGCGGACTATTGAACGCGTTAGTTGGTGGTTTTTTAATTTTCTTGGCTCTCTTTCGGGGAACCAAGGTCACCCACGTCACTTTTAGTGTCTTCTCGGGTTTCGTTTTCTTATGGAGCTCCTTTTATTTCCTTTGGCAGGTAGAAACCCAGGCAGATATGGCGTTAATCTATTGTCGGATTTTGATGATGGGGGCCATTCCCATCCCAGCCTTGTTTTTCCATTACAGCGTTGTTTTGAGCGATTCCCAAAATCGGTATCGTCATTGGATTCAGTTAGCATATGTATTGTCGGGCGCATTTATGGCATCAAATCTCTTCGGTTATATCGTGGCACGTGTGGAGCCCCGGGGTTCCTTTGCTTTTTGGCCTGTTCCCGGTTTTCTTCTTCCTTATCAGTTGGTTTTCTTTGGGACCACCGTTGTCGTTTTCTTGTACGTTCTCTATTGCGGTTGTCGAGAAGCGACAGGGGTTCGACGTGAACAAATTCGTTATGTATTTATCGGAGCCCTTTTGTCTTTTGGGGGTGGACTGACAAATTATTTTTGGTGGTTTAATGTCCCTGTCGATCCTTGGGGGAATTTTTTGGTTTTTTTGGGCGATGCCATTATCGCCTATGGATTATTACGTTACCGTTTAATGGATATTAGCCTGGCGGTCCGAAATGTGATTACGTACGCTTTTTTTGTCCTAACGGTGGCAGTTCCCATTGCTCTTTTAGTGGGCTGGTATGGTTCAGTGAAATGGGCCGTGACGGGGATTTTAGTGACAGGAGTGGTCACCCCCTTTATTTTTGGGCATCTGAAAGAAGATGTCATGAGAATCATTGACCGGTTACCCCCGTTTCGAAAGAAATTTAGCCCATTCCACTCTTTGGGTAATTTTATTGCCTCACTCCAAAGAGGATCGAACGTCGAAGACTGGGCCTGGCGGTTGGTGGGGGTTGGGCGGGACTTGTATGGGGCCAAAAGTGCCAATGTTTTGGTATGGGAAGAAAAAGAAAAAGCTTTTTTAATTAAGGCGGGCTTTGGATTAAATCTGGGGAAAATGAGAATGCTCTCTATCCCCGGAGAAAGCCGTTTAGTCAAGGAAATGGAGAAAGGTCATGTCCCATTGGTTGCCGATCTAGCAAGTCAATATTTCAGTAATTCTGATCGAACAGAAGTGGAAGAAGACCTTGCCTTTATGCAATCTTCTCTGTGTGTCCCACTATTTTATCAGTCAAAACTTTGGGCTTTGTTTAATATGGATTCAAAGGAAACGGGCGAATTCTTTAACGACCTAGATCTTTCAAGTCTAAATGATCTTGTGACCGCGGCCGAACAACAACTTCAAGTTATTTTGAGCGGGTTAAACCATTCACAAATATCCTCGCTGTGGGCCCATGATTTAGTGCGGCCACTTGGGGCCAAGGGGAGTTTTTGTTTGGTAGTGAAACTTCTGGATGAGACCCCAATGTCGGAAAAAACAAGAATGGCTCTGAAAGTCCTTAAAGAAGACGTCCAATTTCTACGAGAAAATCTTAAACATGTTCTGCGACCAACGGTTAAAGAGGCCCCGGAAATTAATCCGGTATTTGTCAAAAGTATTTTTCATCAAGTGGCATTGCGTTTTAAGCCATGGGCTGATGGGAAACCCCTTTCATTAAAAGTAATTGCGCCTCCATCCGACCAGGTAATCCTTTGCGATAAGAAAATGTTGGAACACCGCGTATTAGGAAATCTTTTGGAAAATGCTCTCCGCCATACCCCCAAGGGCGGTTCGGTTACGGTCGGTTATCGTATTGAGGGGAATACATTTGTCGGGTTCGTCCAGGACACCGGCCCCGGAATAAAAAAAGAAGATTTATCAGCTCTCTTTACCCCAGGGGTCCAACTGGACCCCAAAAATAAAGGCCAAGCGGGTCTAGGCCTCGCCAGTGTCAAAAGCGTGATCGAAGCCCACGGCGGGCGGGTGTGGGTTGAAAGTGAAGTCGGAAAAGGCACTGCTTTTTTCTATTCATTGCATTGTCATGAAAGAATTGATTGATTTCGATTTAATTTTTTGGGGGGGCACAATCTCCGTGTGAAAGAATGTATTATTAGTGCTTGCTCCCTCAACCCCATTGGAGCAGGGGTTTCTATTTTCCATATTGGGCTAATTCCGATTCTGCTCTTCCGTATACTGCTTTCGTGTCATGGTCTTGTCCTCCTGGGTTCAGTTTTATCATCCCAGGACTCTACTTACAATTGGCTCAGTTTTTGGGGGGAGGACCAAAATGCCCGGATTTTAAAACTCCGATCGAGGTTCATTCTTCGTTTGGTGCACTTGCTGGTTGAATTCAGCCTTTAAACAAAATGCTTGATTTCAGTGAAAAGGCAGGCTATCATCACCTTGCATATTTAGGCGAATGTACAGAAATTGTCTTGGCGGTCTGTGAGTCGAATTTAAGAGACCCACTGGGAGGTGGCTCTTGTGTCCTCTAACCCGGTCGTTATGCTCGTGGTAGATGATTCGATGACGCGAGCGGCTTTAAAACACGACCTCAAAGTTCTAGGTCTCAATGTTCTGCTCGCTCCAACTACTAAAACGGGTTGGAAGTTATTAGAGAATGGACCCCTGCCAGACCTCTTGCTGCTTGATGTTTTCCTTCCTCGAAGAGATGGGCCGAACTTCTTAGAACGGATCCGCTCTGACTCTAGGTTTAGCGCATTATCCGTGATCTTGTTCCCCATCATTATCGAATTCTCGAGTTGGCCTGACCCATCGAAGGATGTCCTCTTCGTTCCCAGCGGCAATCCTAAGGCGCGAGTAATTCATCCGTTCGTTTCGAAAAATGGCAATCACAAAACGAATACCATTCCACCGGAACTTGTTTTTCTTATCGGGTCTTCATTCCAGAAAAAAAATATTAAGCCCCCATTTCTATTTCAGGTTGAAATGGAACGATGTTCTAACCGCATATTTCAAAACATTGATACGGGTGAGGCAAAGTCGGATGGCTGATTCTCCAAAGGAAGATGCTCCCATGAAGAAGCCACTCATTTTGGTTGTAGAGGACAGTCAAATTACTCAGAAAATGATCCAGGAAAGATTTTTAGAACTGGGTTGTGATTTAGTTTCTTGCGAAAACGCAGAAGATGCGTTGAAGACACTTCGATCTGATTGTCACATTGATGTTATCATCCTGGATTTCAACCTTCCTGGTACAATAAAAGGCCCCGCCTTGTATGAGAAAATCACAAAAGACAAGGATCTATCATCTATTACCGTTGTTCCTTTTACGTCAACAATTGACCGGAACTATAACTTAAAGACGATGGATCCTCGCGATTGGGCGAGGGTTTCGAATTCATACAACGCGAATGACAATGCAACTCCTATTGTTTCTAAAGGCGACAGTGAGCATATTCGCCATGTCCCAGATGACCTCATCATGTTTGTGGGAAGTGCCATCCGTAAGAGGGGAATTGGTATTCCGCCTCCCATGCGCGAGGTTTTAAATTCAATTGTCAGAAACGCTAGGAAACAGGAGTGATTTTAATTCCAAAATGGGGAGGGACAATGGGTAAACATATGATCAAGCTGGGCCTCTGTGCGAGCATTGTCGGTCTTTTTACACAAATCGGATGGTCGGTGGGGTCTCGTGGTTTGGGCAACCAAGCAATTGGCGCTTACGCCCTCGGCCAAGGGAATGCCGTTGTAGCTCGGGCAGAAGACCCCTCGGCCAATTTTTTTAATCCCGCGGCACTCCCTTTTATTGAAGGCACTATGTTAGGGTTAGGGACGGAAGTCATTACTCCCTATTATTCCCATATTGACACAGCCGGGAACGAAGAAAAGGCGTCCAATCATGTGTTTGTCATCCCGAACCTTTTCGTTGGTGGCCCTCTTGGGCAGACTAAATGGGCTTGGGGCGTGGGCCTAACGTCTCCCTATGGCCTGGGAACTACCTGGGGCACCAACGGTTTTTCCAAATATATGGCGACAGATTCAAAACTTCATGTCTTACATACAAACCCCAACGTTGCCTACAAAATAAACGAAGGGTTTTCGGTTGCCGCCGGGATCGACTATATGAGGGCGGACGCCGACCTCAAAAGACAAGTGAGTGTCGGGGCGGTAAATTCTGAAACGTCCCCGTTTACGTCTCCAGACGGGAATTTTCAGCAGAAGGGCGATGGGGCCGGATGGGGTTGGAACGTAGCGGCCTTCGTAAAACCAAAAGAGGGCCAACGTTTGGGTTTGACTTATCGTAGCAAGATCAGCATGACGATTGATGGAACGGCTAAGTTGGATAACATGAGCGGAGCCATGGCCTTTGTTTTTGGTGGCACCTCGTATTCGACAGGGGGTGAGTCGGTTCTCCGGTTTCCTGACGCAACGACCCTTGGCTATTCATTTGATATCACCAAAAAATGGAACGTCGAAGCGGATATCGAATGGACGGGTTGGTCAACCTTCAACGAACAACGAATTCGCTATACTCAGGAAACCGATCCAACCCGGTTGGCAATTCTTAACACCGGGAACCCTCAACCAAGGCAATGGAAAGATGTTTTTAGCGCCGCTCTTGGAACCCAATATCAACTCAATGAGCGCTGGAAGCTCCGCGGAGGATTTATGTATATGGATTCTCCCGTTCCGAACAAAACCTATGAGCCATCTATTCCAGATTCGGACCTGTACGGTATTGCTCTGGGAACCGGATATAAGGTGGGGGCCATTGGGGTTGATGTGGCATACCTTGCGAATATTTTCCCCAACCGAACAGTAAATAACACTGTGGGCGCTCCTCTTTCGAACGCCAGCGGCACTTACAAGTCCTTTGCGAATTCTTTTTCGTTAAACTTTTCCTACAAGTTCTAGGAGAAATCTCATGCATTCAATTTGCCTATGAAGATTTCACGAGGATCAACCGACCGCCGAATGGCCGTGCGCGTTCAATGCGCTTCAAACATTGAGGTGTCCTGTTTTTCAAAGGACACCAGTGCCCCCAGCCAGGTGTTCAGTGCGGACCTAGTGGACATCAGTCTTGGCGGGCTTCGCATGCAAACGAATGGATTTCTCCGAGAAGGGCAACGGGTTTTTGCCCGGCTGAACGAAACTTTTGCCGGAGAAGAACCGCTTCGCGGCGTTGTTGCTTGGAGTGAAACGCCCGACAGCACCCCGAGGCCACTTCGTTACGGGGTTAAGTTCCTAGAGCCGTCAGAGGAACAGGCGGGAAAACTGAAACAGTTCCTTGAAGAAACTCTTCACTCTCGAAGAACCCGAAAAATTAAAGTTGACCGTAGAAAACTCGATTTCTTTAACCGTTGGATGGCCAATCTCGATGAGGAGGGGACAGATTTTCAATTTCATGTTGCCGATGGCCCCCCACTAGATAAGGTTGTTTATGACGGTAAAGAAGTCATCCAACTTTGTTCTAATAATTCGCTTGGGATGAGCGTACACCCAAAGGTCATTGCGGCCGCAAAAGCCGCGTTAGAAAAATACGGGACAGGTTGCGGTGGCTCAAGATTAATTTCGGGAAATCTTCAACTTTTAAAGGATCTTGAATTAGTGATTTCTGGTTTCCTTGGGGTTGAGGACACTGTCCTGTTTATGACTGGATACATGGGCAATGTCGGGGCCATAGAGGCCATGACAAACATCAGTTTTCTGAACCGAAAAGTGAACATGAGCAATGTGGTCGGAATATTCTCTGACCATGAAAACCACAAAAGCATCATTCATGGGTGTCGGTTAGCCGAAATTAAAAATCATGCTGTAATGCGCACCTATCGGCATTTGGATATGAACCAGCTTGAAAATCAATTACGCACAACACACACAAGCCGAAAGATCATAATCACAGAGGGCGTATTTAGCATGAGAGGCGACTTAGCCCCGCTAAAAGACATTTCGGCCCTTGCCAATAAATACAATGCCCTTATCTATTTAGATGATTCTCATGGTCTTGGGCACATGGGAAAAACAGGCCGCGGATCAGTGGAACATTGGGGTGTCAAAAATGTGGATGTTACCCTCGGAACGTTTAGCAAGGCCTTTGGGGCCGCTGGTGGATTTATTTCCGCCCAATCAAGCCTTTGCGATTATTTGCGACTTCAAGCCAACACGTATATATTTAGTTCCGCACTCCCTCCCGCCACGGTGGCTGGGGTCAAAGAGGCGTTTAGCGTCTTTGACTCCGAATTGAACCTGCATAAGCAATTTTGGAAAATTGTTAATTATTTCAAGACAAAAGTTCTTGATTTAGGTTTTGATATTTTAGGAAGTCAATCCCATATCATTCCGATTTTGATCGGCTCTGAACACAAAGCCAAACGGATTGCCGCTGATCTCTTTAAGAACGGTATCTTTCTTCCCGCTGTTCGATATCCGGCCACTGCTCCAGGGAAAGCCATTTTGCGTTGTATGCTCACCGTTAAACACACCACGCAACAACTGGATTTTGTGGTGGATGAACTTGCAAAACTGGGGAGACAAGAAGGAATTATTCCAGGGGCTTAAAATGGATCCCGCCCCTGTCTCCGTTGTTGATTTCCACACCCATATTGGTGATGTGTGTAGGGGGTGTTACAGGGAACAGATCGTATCCGATACCGAAGGGCATGTTGAGTCTCATCTTCTTGAGCGGTCTAGCTATAATCCCCATCTCATCCGACTTGTATCGTCAGGAATTCTCCCAAAATCATTACTGATTTCCTCCGCCCAAAACGCCGCTTCTTTGGCAAATGGGAAGAATCTGATTGCCTCCATGGATTCCGCCGGTATTGGAAAAAGTCTTGTTTTACCGATTGCCCCATTTGTTCAGACTCAACAGGTTGTAGAGGCTTCTAAAGAGGATCCCGATCGATTAATTCCTTTGATCTCCGTTAACTTTGATGGGGCCTCTCCAGACGATGTAAAAAACCAAATAGAAGACTATTGCAATCGATTCCCATTTCGAGGGATAAAATTTCATCCGAACATTCAAAGGGTTGATCCCTCATCACTTGAGGCTCGAACCCTATATGAAACAGCCGCCAAAAAAGATCTCTTCATTATCGTTCACGGTGGTATTACACCGATTCTATTCGATGACTCTCGAAAATTGGCCGTTGGGGAAAAACTTTTGCCTATTTTGGAGGCCCATCCAAGCACGACTTTCGTTGTGGCCCACGCTGGGAGCTATTTTAACCCCAACAATAAGTTTTTAGAAAACATCGTTGGATTTAGAAACGTTTATGCTGAAACCAGCGGAATAGGACCGGATACCATTTTATCAGCACTCACTTTACTGGGGCCGGAGCGCGTCATTTTTGGCTCGGATTGGCCCTATGGGACACAGACACAATCCCTCTCTCTATTAAGATCTGCGATTTATCGATTTTGTCTTATAAAAAATGATGACGTCGACAGGGTCACGCACCTGGTTCAAAGTAACAACGCGAACAGGCTTCTGAAATGTCAATGACGGGTTTGAGCACGGTCGTTTTTGTTGGGACCGCTTTTAATTTGGCCCTGCCTCTTTTTATTCTCTTTAAGGGGAACAAGAAGCAGATCAACTTTGTTTTCTTTGCCCTTGGAATGTCGGTTGCCCTCTGGACCCTTTGCCATGGTTTCGCTCTCAGGGCGGAGAGCAATGAGCAAGCCCTCCTTTGGACAAGGAGGATTATGTTCGGCGCTATTCTCCTTCCCCCGTTTTTCAGTTGGTTTGTAAAGTTGATCGAGAACGAAGATTACAAAGTATCCCTCCCCGTCTTTTTAACCCATCTCACGATAACAGGATATTTCCTTTTCAATATTTTTTCACCCCAAATGATTTCAGACGCCCACTGGGAAAATTGGGGGATTTCCTGGCGTGGGGGATACATTTTTAACATCTACTCGATTTATTACTTGGGTTTCATGGGCTATGGAATATATTTGTTGGCAAAAAGATGTCGAAAGACCACCGGGCTTACCCGCACCCAGGGACTCTATGTTTTGATGGGCGCCTCATTAAGCGCGGGCTTCGGCATGTTGGTCAATATTGCCCTTCCCATGTTCAAAATCGTTGAATTCAATAAATACGGACCGTTAGGGACTCTTTCTTTAATAGGGTTTTGGTCCTATGCAATTTTCCGTTACCGTTTAATGGACGTTAATCTTGTATTCCGCTATACCTTCATCTACGGTTTATTCATCGCCACTCTGGCCACTCCCATGCTTTTCATCGTCTGGTGGTCAAACTCCCTGGTGGTGGCTTCTATTTTGATCTTGGTTGCCCTCGGAATTGCGCCAACGCTCATGAGTAAATGGAAAGGTTCTTTTACCCATATTGTCGATAAGCTGGCCTGGTTTCAAGGGAAATACGAGAGTTTAAAAAACGTGGGTTACTTTGAGAGGGTGATCCTTGGCTCCATTTCTCCAAGGCATTGGTACATCAACATGGTGGACTCGGTGAATCGATTGATTGAGACAGAGGGTGTCGTAGGCTACATGTTGGATGAGGAACTTGATGCCTATTTGCCCCAGGCCTGGTCTGGAATGGACCGTGAAACAGCCATTCGGTCTATGCGGGGGGAAAAGTGGGATCTGTTGGAACTCATGAAAGAAAGGCGAGGGATCGTATTCCGAGACAGTCTAATTCATGAACTTCCCATTGAACGAGCTCGTCAAATCGATGGGATGATGGAAGTTTTAGGGGCCCACCTTTGTGTCCCCTTTTCGGACGGCGAAAAAATTATTGGGTTTATTACTCTGGGAAGAAAACTTAAAAAAGGGATCCCCTTTTTCAAAACGCATGAAATTCTTTTTAATTCAATCAGAGATCTTCTCGACCTTCCGATCACGAAAGATAAAAATAAAATCAAAATCATTGATCAGCTCACAAGCCGATTGGATCTTCAAAAAGGCCCATATAAGGTGTCTGACCATGAAATTGTCGAAGCGTTAAATGGTTTGGTCAATGAAAAAGAGTTTCTAGGCGATTTTGATTTGAATTGTTTGAATTTGCGATCAGAAGGCATGCAATTGCTAAAAAAGTATCACGAGCATATTGGTTTGTCTAAGAGACAGAAGCTTGTTCTCCATACCGCTGTGATTCGGTCACTACTGAAGGATGAAATCGGGCCTGGTCCAGAGGAATTAATTAATGCGGAAGATATAGACGCCCTTACACTTCTTTTTTCAGCTGGACAGGAAACTTTGATGGTCATGATGACGGCGGTCACCCAACAAAAGCGAAGCGCGGAGTGGGCCCATGACCTGCGCCACCCTTTTGATAAGGGGAGTTTTCGATTGATTGATGATTTAACGGGATCCAAACTGGGGCCCGTCAGTAATGAGCAAAAGCAGGCCCTTTTAGCGATCAAACAAGATTCTGGGTTTATTCGCCGAAAGTTAGAGACGCTCATAAATCCCCAATCCGATGTGCTCCATCTTAGCCTCCGAGACGTGCGCGAACTTCTTGAAGAATTAAGTCTTAAATATGAGCTTTTATGTCTTCATCACAAAATAAATTTCAGAATAGATCTCCCGGATTTAGGGCATAAAATTAAATGTGATGCAGAGATATTGATCTTTCGCATTTTCGGGAACTTGATGGACAATGCTCTCCGACACACACCGGCCGGGGGGAGTATTCAGATAGGGGTCATCCCGAAGGTGGAATCAATTGTTGTTTCGATTAATAATTCGGGGGGGGAACCGATAGATCCGAATCAACTAGCAAGAATCTTTGAGCGAGGGACGCAAGGAGGCGGGAGCGAGAAAGTAGGTATCGCTGGTCTCGGCCTTTTTAATGTTGATCAAGCCATGAAAGCCAATAATGGGAAAGTTTGGGTGGCAAGCACCAAGGAAGGGGGAACAACTTTTTTCTTGGAATTCCCACTTATTCTCGATTTTAAGTAGAAAACCTAAATAAGAAATAAAAAAGCAGTATTTTTTATTTCGTAAATTGGTTTTTGACTTTGGAGAAGGGATTGCTAGAATGGCCTCGTCGTTAAATAGATCTCCCCGCGAGGCCCGTATGCGCCGATTTTTCATTACTACCCCGTCCCATTTTCCATTAACTAAATTCCTTTCTGTGGCCCTCTGTTTCGCTCTCATCGGTTTAGAGGCCGCCCCCGTTTTTGCACGGAGCAACGACGACTATCAATTCAACAATAACAACTACGGGAACAACTATGGTTCCCAAGGGGGCTATTCCGCCCAATCTTTAGATCTCCAAATGCAGAGGATGAGCGCGCGCATCCAAAGTTTTACTGCTCCCCCGGTCCATTTTAATTCCTACAGCCAGCTTTCCTTACCAAAGCTAAATCTGTCTTATCAGCCTCCAATTCGTTTTCAGTATGTGCCCCAGGCCAAAGTGGCGGAGCGTACGAACCAGCCCGTCGTAAAACTGGATACTTTTACCCCAGCCGCAAAACCCACATTCCTCCAAAATGTGGGCCAAGTGTTTAAAGGGATCGGGGCCGCCATCACCACAGCGTTTAAGAAGATCGGGGATGGGATCGTAAGTCTCTCCCATAAGATTTTCGGGTCCAACCAAAAGCAGGAAGTCCCCGTAACGCCCCAAGCCCAGGATTTGATGGGATCATTTAAAAACCTCAAAGAAATCGCCCCAGGGCTATTGCAAACCCAAAACGGAAAAACCCAAGCCCTAGGCCAGGCCTGGGAACCAGGCTCGACGTTTAAAGGGGATGGGAAAGCCCTTCGATTGGTTGAAGGAACCGCCTACGGGCCAAACCTCGGAGGCATCACCAGGGCCGACGGCGCGAATTTGCCAATTAAATACGCAGAAGTTGCCGGGAAAGTGAGTCCCGTGGGGTTAGACTTCACCCTTTTGACCAAAGAAACAACCCTAAAGATCCAAGCCCCAGTGAACATCGAGGGGTTTGGGATGATTATGGGCGGGGACATGGTGTTCAAAGGAACAACCCCAACCCCCGAAGGCCCATTGGGAAAGTTCCAATTCCAAGGGGCAAAGGTCCAGCTGGACAGCGCAATGTCTGATTCGCTTGATATGTCTGGTCCAGCCAGCCTTGCCCGTGCGACGTTTATGGTCAAAGCGGCCGTGATGGAGTTAAATAGCGCCGTGATTGAAAAGGGGGATAAACAGGTCTTCGTCAGCAGAACCCACGCCCCTATCGAAGTCAGTGGGCTAGAAAAGGGCGTTAACGCCCTGGACGCAACCAGTTCCGCTAACTTTTCCAAGATATCGAACGTTGAGCGGGACCTCTCCGCTCGAAGCAACGCGGTAAGCCAATTCTTTAAAACCGTTTCACAACAGACAGGTTTAGAGGCCACTCTCAATTTTGAGTTCAAAGACGACTTCAAGAACCTTTCAAAAGAAGCCGGAGACATTCGGCAAGCCAGTCTAAACCTCTCCCAATCCATAGAAAACGTTTCTTACGACACCATTAAGGAACCCCTGCAAAATCTCGAACAAAGACAGGATGTCTTAACACAAAAGACCCAGGGTCTCGAAACCCAGGCAGAATCATTCCGTGAGGTTCAACGTGGTATGCGTGGAGTGACCAACGAACTCGTTTCCATGCTCCCGAATATCGATGCGGACCGCTTAAAGACAGAAGCCCCGGTCCCCGATCAGGAATTGGCCCGCCGGGCGGCGACGTATTTCCCAGAGGCCAAAGCGGCGGTATGCCAACAGACGGAAAAGACGTTGGAGGGGATCAAGAGCCTCGTGACTGTGGGGGCCATGGCCCCAGAACAAGGCGCAAAATTAGGCGCCCAGATGATGGCCATGAGAGACAAAATCCTCAGTGCGGTGCCCAATGACGCGCTCTACGACCAAAAGCGCGCCGTAGCGGACCCCCTCCAAAAGACCTACGACACCAGTAAAAATCTAGTCAATCGCGGTGCGGATGCGGCATTCTTCGGTTGGATGGGAAAAGTGGCCGAGTCTCACCCCACCATGGGCCTGGTTGTGGGAACCGTTGGGTTAAGGGCGGCCCAAACGGCCGACGTGGCCAATAAAGCGATGGGAACCGCAGGTCTGGTTTATTTCGGTGTAACGGCGACGATCACCACAGCGTCCGCGCTCGGCACTGCTTACGTGGCCCAAAACGTGCTGGAATACGTGGGGGTAGACAAAGACGCCTCAACCGCCTACGCCACCGTGGCAAGCATCCTCGTCGCGGCGAAAGTGGGGAGCAGTGAGCAGGTCCAAGCGGCGGAGCGCTGGATCCCAAAGGCAATTTTGTCCAAGGCCCAATCCGCTTGGGGTGCCGTCAAGGGTGTTTTTGGTGGCGCCAATGACTTAGTGTTGAACGAAAGGGGTCATCTCGCTATTGGAAAAGAGAGATATTCTTACGATAGCCGCATTGATCGCTTCCGAAATGATAACTCCGGTAGATTCACGGCTCAAAGGGATTTGCCTTATCCCGGGGATGGTGGGTTCGCCCATAGCGTAAGGGTTGAAATTAAACCTGGAAAAATCGTGGATAGATACGGGCCTCCAGTGGGGCGATTCGCCAGCGAGGTTGGGGCGACTGTCTCAGAGAGAGGGTTACCGCCGGGCACTGAGGGTATGGCCTATCACAAATATGAAGTTGTTAGGCCCATGCAGGTTGAAGCTGGTCCAGCAGCCCCCGTTAAAGAGTTTGGGGCCAAAGGGAGGGCAAATCAGTACCGGTTCGACAAACCCATTAGCCGCCTGTTAGAGGAAGGCTATTTGCGAGAGATACGATGAAAAAAGAAAAGTTTGAAACCATTGACGACAAAATCACAAAGAAAACACGCCTTCCCCGAGATAAGAACATTTTCTATCAGTGTTTGAAATGTGGCGAAATGGTTCCCTCGACACCCAAAGAAAGTATGGGGTGTAAATGTGGAAACGTGTTCATTGATAAAGAATATTTCAGGGCAATCATTGAAGATTATCCTCAAGCCACGGTCATCAAGAGGCTTTGATTTGGGGAATTGAATCAGTTAGCGCGGGGGTCTATGTCATAAGTTCTGTTCGGAGGAATGAATGACGATAGAGCGAGTTTATTCCAACGCTGACTTGGTGTTCTCAGTTCTCAAGGATAAGTCAACCGGGCATCACTTTTGGGAGGTTGTCTGCGGGACGATTGGGCTGTTGGAAGTAAGTTCCCCATTGACCGATCAGGAAGTTGGGGATTTTAAAAAAGAACCAAACAGCATTAAGACGCTAGTCAAAGCGGTAATAGGCGACCCCACCAAATTTGAGGAAGAGCGACCAGTCACACATTGAGAGGAAGAAGCGACCAACAGTATCAACTGCGGTAGTCAAGATTTGCGTTGACAAAATGGGTCTCCGGGGAACACACGGCATTTAGGCCGCCGACGCCTCTGGCTTAGGAACCAGCCGATCATAATCCGCTCGCCCCGCTTCCAGGGTTTCCATGGGTGTGCGTCCCTGGCAGTGTTTTCCCTGGTTAGTAGGCTGGGTGTTGTAGCGGTCCATAAACGCGTCCAAGTCCGTCTGAATCTCCTCGAAATGATGGAACAGAACTTCCAGCGTTGGTCCATGGACGATTTTTTCCTAAAAAACGTTGTCCAGGCCATGAATACTCAAACCCGCCACGGGGAGGCAACGGGAATCGAACCTATTGAAGAAAGGGGGGGGATTTCAACAGAAACACTCAAACTATCACTTCAAAAATTCAACGGCATATGGGCGCGCAAAACAGGGATTGAAAAGACCTTGTTGGTTCAGGAAGGGATCAAGAAGGTGCAGTATTCCAAGGAGGCCGTGGCCGTCGAATTCTATTGGGAGCGTTTCCTCGACGGTGGGAGTCTCTCTCCGGCCCCCGACAGCCCCCTTCCGACCCTGGAAAAAAAAGGACCCACCCCCATATCGGAGGTGGGTCCTTCGGTTCGATACACCATCACGAGATGGTGTCCCCGACGGGAATCGAACCCGTGCTACGGCCTTGAAAGGGCCGTGACCTAACCGCTAGTCGACGGGGACAAAAGAGGTTACGATTCCTGTTACGGTCATGGATGGAATAGGTTTTGAGAATCCAAAAAACTTATCCACCAACATAAATTTTGGGTCCGGAGGGATTTGAACCCTCGACCCCTCGCTTAAAAGGCGAATGCTCTACCCCTGAGCTACGGACCCTGCGGGGTTGAGCCCCGAGAACGGGGATTCTAGCAATTTTATCCTTTCTTGTGTTAACCTGAACTTTTCAGTTGGCCCGCAGGACCGAGACGAAGGAGATTCACTTTTTTGGACGAAAAAGGTGAGGTCGATGCAGGGACATCGGACGAACTTTTTGAGGAAGAAAAAGTCCGGCCCCCTTCGTCGAATGCCGCGTCCTATCGCAAAGTC